>JAACUH010000089.1 GCA_009993005.1 Rhodobacterales bacterium | reverse complement strand
ATGGTGCTGCCGGGGGTTTTGGTGGTGTCTTTGGCCATGGCCGTTACCTTTGCTGCAAACATTCAAACCCGCAAAACACCGGCGGGTGCAGACCGAGGTTAACACGGGGTCCGCGTCTGACCCAAGCGCCGTGTTGTCAGGCGATGCGCAGCACGATCTTGCCGATATGCGCGCCCGCCTCCATCCGCGCATGGGCCTGCGCGGCCTGCGCAAGCGCAAATTCGTGGTCCATCACCGGCGCGATGCGCCCCGCGTCGAGCAGCGGCCAGACCTGCGCGCGCAGGCTGTCCGCGATGCGCGCCTTGGCAAGGTCGCTCTGCGGGCGCAGCGTCGATCCGGTGAGCGTGAGGCGGCGGATCATCAGTTGCATGAAATTGGCCTCGACCTTTGGCCCTTGCAGAAAGGCGATCTGCACCAGCCGTCCGTCGTCGGCCAGTGCATCGAGATTGCGCGAGAGGTAGGGCCCGCCCACCATGTCGAGGATCACATCCGCACCGCCAGCCGCGCGCAGGACATCCACGAAATCGGCCTCGCGGTAATTGATGGCCGTGGCCCCCAGTTCCGCACAGGCCGCGCATTTGACGGCATCCCCCGCCGTGGCAAAGACCCGCGCGCCAAAGGCCCGGGCGAGCTGGATCGCGGTGGTGCCGATGCCAGACGACCCGCCATGCACCAGAAACCGCTCGCCCGCCGTGAGGCCGCCGCGCTGAAACACATTGGACCAGACGGTGAAAAACGTCTCCGGCAGGCAGGCGGCCTCGCGCAGGGTCAGGGGCGCGGGGACCGGCAGGCAATGCGCGGCGGCGGTGACGGCATATTCGGCATAGCTGCCGCCGGGAAAGAGCGCGCAGACCGCGTCGCCCACGGCAAGGCCGCTCACCCCCGGCCCACAGGCCGCAATGGTTCCCGCCCCTTCGAGCCCCGGCAGGTCGCTGGCACCCTCGGGCGGCGCATAAAGCCCCGCGCGCTGGAGCGCATCGGGCCGGTTCACCCCGCTATAGGCCAGCCGGACGAGCACCTGTCCATGGCCGGGCACGGGCAGCGGGCGGGTCGCAGGCTCCAGCACCCCGGGCCCGCCGGGCCGCGCGATGGCGACCACGCGCATGGTGGCGGGCAGTGTCATTCCGGCGCGGTCCAGCGCCCCGGCAGGTCGATGTCGGGCATCCGCACGGGGGGTTTGATCCGGCCCAGCAATTGCAGCAGCGGTGCGGTGACGGGCCGCAGCAGCGCATTGCCATTGACCTGCGCCTTGAGCTTTTCGATGCGGATCACATCGGCGATGCGGCGGTCGATGAAGTCATGCGTGGCCTGCGCGCCGAGCGAATCATCGCCCAGCCAGTAAAGAACACTCGCGCCATAGACCCCGGCCAGCGTCGCGCGCTTGGTGTACCAGTTGTAGTCGTCGGCGGTGTCGCCGACCCCGTTCCAGATCGCATCCGCCGTCCCCCAGAGGAGTTTCGCACCATCCGCCGCATTTTGCGGCAGCGCGAACAGCGCCGTGCCCCGGCGCACGGCCTCCTTGTCGGTGATGGCCGCAATGCGGGCGCGGACCGCGAATGTGACCTTGGCGGTAAAGCCCATCCCACCGAAATCGGCCGTGCGCAGCACCTCTCGCAGCGCCGCATCGCCCTGCCGGTGATAGGCGCAGGCCAGATCGAGTGCCCCGCGCGGAGCAAGTGTGCGGGCATGGTCAGACCGCATCCCGGTCGCTGCGACGGCGGCGTCAAAGGTCGCGGGCGACCAGCCGTCAAAGACCACATTGTCGAGCGCGGCCGCCACAAGGCGGGTCAGGGCGGGGTCTGGCGGAAGGTTCGGCATGGGCACACTCCTTTTGCAGCGATACCCTAGACAAGATAGGGGGGCTTTGCTATATGGCCACTTCCTGCAATTTTGCAACTCAACCTAGAAAGGTGGTGAAAACCACATGCAGGTCAGTGTTCGCGACAACAACGTCGATCAGGCCCTCCGGGCTCTGAAGAAAAAGCTGCAGCGCGAAGGTGTGTTTCGTGAAATGAAGCTCAAGCAACATTTCGAGAAGCCCTCCGTCAAGAAAGCGCGCGAGAAGGCCGAGGCCATCCGCCGTCAGCGCAAGCTCGCCCGGAAGAAACTCCAGCGCGAAGGGATGCTCTGAGCATCACCCGCGCGGCAGACGACGCGAAAACGTGAACCCCCGTGGCATCGCCCGGGGGTTTTTTCGTGTCGCGCCCTCAGCCCAGCTCTGAGCCCAGCCCTGCCCTCAGAGCTGCCTCCAGCCCTGCCCTCAGTCCAGCCGCGCGCCCGGGTCGATCCCGCGCAGTGCCTCGTCCGCCTCCATCGCCCGTCGGCCCTCGCGCTGCAGGCGGGTGACCTCGACAGCACCACTGCCGCAGGCGATGGTGAGCCCAGCCAGCACCGTCCCCGGCGCGCCCTGCGCATCGACCACCCGGCTCCCCAGCAGCTTGACCCGCTCGCCGGCGATCTCGCACCAGGCGCCGGGCGCGGGTGACAGGCCGCGGATCAGCCGGTCCACCTCGACCGCGGGACGCGCCCAGTCGATGCGCGCTTCCGCCTTGTCGATCTTGGCGGCATAGGTGACGCCGTCCCCGGACTGCGGCATGGGGATGAGCCTATCGAGACGCCCGAGCGCCTCCACGATCAGCGCGGAGCCCATGGCCGACAGCCGGTCATGCAGGCCGCCGGTCGTCTCCTCCGCCCCGATCGGCGTCGCCGCGCGCATCAAGACCGGCCCGGTGTCGAGCCCCGCCTCCATCCGCATCACGCAAACGCCGGTCTCGGCATCCCCGGCGATGATCGCACGGTGGATAGGCGCCGCCCCGCGCCAGCGTGGCAAGAGGCTCGCGTGGATGTTGAGGCAGCCAAGCCGCGGCGCATCCAGAACCGCCTGCGGCAGGATAAGCCCATAGGCGACCACCACCGCCAGATCCACATCCAGCGCGGCAAACGCGCCCTGCGCCTCGACACCGCGCAAGCTCACCGGATGGGCGACCGGCAGGCCAAGCGCGAGCGCACGCAGATGCACAGGCGAAGGGCGGTCCTTCTTGCCCCTTCCGGCAGGCCGGGGCGGCTGGCAATAGACGGCGACCACCTCGTGCCCGGCCGCAACGAGCGCGTCGAGCACCGGCACCGAAAAATCTGGCGTGCCCATGAAAACGATCCTCATTCCGCGCGCTCCTCCCGGCTTCTTTGTGCCTCAAATACTCACGCTCGCGGCCAAGAGTTTTCGTACGAAAACTCTTGCAAGAATTTTCGTACGAAAATTCTTCGCCCAACGCCGCGGCCACTTCTACCCGCCAGCCTTCTTCGCCCGGCGCAGCAGCATGTCGCGCTTCACCCGGCTCAGCAGGTCAAAATACATCAGCCCGTCCAGATGGTCGATCTGGTGCTGCACCGAGGTCGCCCAAAGGCCGACAAAGTCACGCTCCTCCTCAACGCCATCGGCGTTCAGATAGCGCACTGCCACCGCACGCGGCCGGGAGATCCGCGCCGAGACGCCCGGCAGGTTGGGCGAGGCCTCCTCATGGGCCCGCAGCTCCACGCTCGCATGCAGGACCACCGGATTGGCCATCCGCACCGCCTGCCCCCGCGCCGTGCTCGCGTCCACAACGGCCAGCCGCAGCATGAGCCCCAGTTGCGGCGCGGCAAGACCCACGCCCGGCATTGCCTCCATCGCCGCGATCATTTCGTCCCAGATCGCGCGGATCGCGTCGGTCACCTCAGCAACCGCTGCGGCGGGTGTCCGCAGCCGCGCATCCGGCCAGATGACGAACGGCCGGATCAGACCTTGACCCCTTCGCGGGCCCGGTCGCGCTTGAGCTTGACCATCTTGCGCGTGATCATCTGCCGCTTGAGCGGCTTGAGGTAATCAATGAACAACCGCCCGTCGAGGTGGTCGATCTCGTGCTGCACGCAGGTCGCCCAGAGGCCGGCGAACCGCTCTTCCTGCGCGCTTCCATCCAGCGCAGTCCAGCGCACGGTGACTTCGGCAGGCCGCTCGACCTCGGCATATTGGTCCGGGATCGACAGGCAACCCTCGTCATAGATGCTGCGCGCCTCCGAGGCCCAGACTACCTCCGGATTGACCAGGACCATCGGGCGGGGTGCCGCACCCTCTTCCTTGACGGCGTCCATCACAAGGACACGCGCCAGCACGCCCACTTGCGGTGCGGCCAGCCCGATGCCCGGCGCGTCATACATCGTCTCGAGCATGTCATCGGCCAGACGGCGCAGGTCATCGGTGATGGCAGGCACAGGCCGGCACAGGGTCTTGAGCCGCGGATCGGGGTGTATGAGGATGGGGCGCACTGTCATTTCGCCGATTTAAGTCAAGCCGCTGGCCCTTGCAACGGGCGCCGCGGGGTTTTCCGCTAGCCCGCCCCCCTTGCGCCGGCCGACAGGCCGGGTAGCTTGACCGCAAATCCCGGAGCACCCGATGACCTTTGACACCCCGATCGACCGCCGCGACACGCATTGCATGAAATGGGACGCCATGGCGTCCTATTGCGGCGTGACGGCCCCTGACGCCATCCCGATGTGGGTCGCGGATATGGAGTTCCGCCCCCCACAGGCCGTGCAGGCCGCGATCGAGCGGATGGCCCATCACGGCGTCTATGGCTATTTCGGCGATGACCGGGCCTATCTCGACGCGATCCAGTGGTGGATGCAGGCCCGCCACGGCTGGGACGTGCCGCGCGACGCGGTGTTCACCACCCACGGCCTTGTCAACGGCACCGGCCTGTGCATCGACGCCTATACCGCGCCGGGTGATGGCGTGGTGCTCTTCACCCCCGTCTATCACGCCTTTGCCCGCGTCATCCGTGCCGCCGGCCGACAGGTCGTCGAATGCCCGCTGGTCATCGAGGACGGGCGGCATGTCTTTGATTTCGAAGCATATGATGCGCAGATGACCGGCACCGAGCGGATGGTTATCCTCTGCTCGCCCCACAACCCCGGCGGCCGCGTCTGGACCCGGGGCGAGTTGATGGCCGTCGCCGCCTTTGCCAAACGCCACGACCTGATCCTCGTCTCCGACGAGATCCACCACGATCTCACCATGCCCGGGCAGACCCATATCCCGATGGCGCGCATCGACGGCATCGCGGAACGGCTGGTGATGATGACGGCCACGACCAAGACCTTCAACATCGCCGGCGCTCATATCGGCAATGTGATCATCGAGGATCCCGACCTGCGCGCGCCCTTCGCCGCGCGGATGGGCGCGCTCGGCATCTCGCCCAACGCCTTCGGCATGAACATGGTGACCGCCGCCTATTCGCCGGATGGCGCCGCCTGGCTGGACGATCTGCGCCTTTATCTCGACGGCAACCGCCGCGTTCTCGACGCGGGGCTGAACGCGATCCCGGGTGTGCGCTCGATGCCGCTCGAGGCGACCTATCTCGCCTGGGTCGATTTCGCCGGCACCGGGATGGAGGTGACCGAGGTGGCCCGCCGCATCGAACAGGACGCGCGCATCGCGGTCAACCACGGCGCAGTCTTCGGCACGGGTGGAGAAAATTGCATGCGGTTCAACTTTGCCGCTCCCCGCGCGCAGGTGATCGAGGCTGTCGCACGGATGCAGGCGGCCTTTGCCGACCTGCAATGACCCTCCCTCAGAGCATCCGGGGGATCAGCGCGACCGGCGTGGCCTCGGCCCGCTCGAAATCCACCGCAGGCCGGTCCGCCACCGGCGTGCTCCACTTGAACTCATAGATCCGCTCCCCGTGCTCCTCGCGCGAGGTCACGACGAGACAATGGTAGAGATGCCGGCTGCCGTCATAAAGATCGACCATCCCGCGCAGCCGCGGCGCATCCCGCGTGTCGAGCGCAAAGCCGCCGTTCCACAACCGCAGCACCCGGTGGATGCGATCGCCGTCATGGATGCACAGCCTGCTTGACCGGCGCAGCAGCGCCACGCGCGCATCCTCGAGCCCCTTGCGGACAGCCTCCGGCAGGTATTCCGACATGACGCACCTCGCTTCCCTGATCCCATTCTGTGCGCCAGAAAGGTAAAATCAAGTTAACGATACGCCGCAGCGCAGAATAACTCTCTGATAAAGCGGCATTTTCCCCTTTTGCGGCGCAAAACTACCCCGCACTGACGCGCGGGCGCAACACATGAGGCCGCGCCGGGTCGTAGAGCGCGCTGTCGGGAAAGCCGTGCGAATCGGCCAGCGCCGGCCCGACGAGGATCAGCGCTGTCCGCGTGATCTTGGCCGCGCGCACCTTTGCGTGGATATCCGCAAGCGTCCCGCGCAGGATCACCTGATCCGGCCAGCCCACCCGGTACACGACCGCGACAGGGCAATCGGCGCCGTAGAACGGCACCAGTTGCCGCTCGATCTCGCGCAGCGCGCGGATCCCCAGATGGATGGCCAGCGTGGTGCCAGAGCGGGCAAAGGTCTCCAGCGTCTCGCCCGCCGGCATCGCGGTCGATTTCATCGACATCCGGGTGAGCACCAGCGACTGCGCCACGGCGGGAATGGTCAGCTCCTGCCCCAGCGCCGCCGCCGCCGCCACATAGGCCGGCACCCCGGGCACGATCTCATAGCCGATCGCGTCCGCCTTCAGCCGCCGGATCTGCTCGGCAATCGCGCCATAAAGCGACGGATCGCCAGAATGCACCCGCGCCACATCCTGCCCCCGGCCATGCGCCGCCACGATCACCGCATGCGTCTCATCCAGCGTCATCGCGGCCGAATCCATCACCAGCGCATCCGCAGGTGCCCCCGCCACCACCGCCTCGGGCACCAGCGACCCGGCATAGAGGCACACCGGACAGGCCGCGATCAGCCGCGCCCCCTTGAGCGTGAGCAATTCCGGGTCGCCCGGCCCCGCCCCGATGAAATAGACGGTCATCGCGCAGCCTCCTCCATCTTTTGGCCAAAAATATCCCGGGGGAGGGCCGCAGGCCCGGGGGCAGAGCCCCCTTCGGCCCCGTCCGCCAGATCCCCGTCGATCTTGCGCGCATAGCCCCGCGGCGTGTACATCCGCGGCCCCTCGCCAAGCCGCGCCAGCCGCGATTGCGACGACCCCACCAGCACCACCGTCAGCATGTCCACCTCATCGACCGCCAGATCGGCGAGCCTGCGATAGCGCAGGTTTTCCTCTGGCCGGCCCAGAGAAGAGGCCAGCAGCACCGGCGTATCGGCCGGGCGATGCGCGAGCAGGATATCGCGCGCTTCGGCGAGCAAGCTGCGGCGCCGCGCGCTCACCGGGTTGTAGAAGGCCACGACAAAGTCCCCCTCTGCCGCCGCGCGCAGACGGCGCAGGATGTCGGCACGCGGGGTCAGCAGGTCCGACAGCGAGATCGCGCAGAAGTCATGGCCCAGCGGCGCCCCCGCCCGCGCCGCCGCCGCTTGCAACGCGCTCACGCCGGGCGAACAGACCACCTCGACGCGCCGCGCGGCGTCGCTGACGCCATGCGCTGCGGGCCCGCGGTCCAGCAGTTCGAACACCAGCGCGGCCATCGCATAGATCCCCGCATCGCCGGAACAGACCAGCGCCACATTGCGCCCCTCCGCCGCGCGCTCAAGCGCATAGCGGCAGCGGTGCTCCTCTCCACCCAGCGGAAAATCGGCGCGCGGCTTGCCCGCCGCCAGTGGGCCAAGCAGATCAATATACAACCCATATCCCACAAGTTCATCGGCCTCGACCACAAGGCGCGACACTTCTGGCGTCCGCCATGCAGCTTGCCCCGGTCCGATCCCCACCACCGACAGCCGCCCGCGCGCGCGGCCACGCAGGCTGGTCAGCGGCGCCGGCGACAGCGCTATGGCACAGGTCGCATTCGCGCTCTTGCGCTTGGCGACAACCAGCGCCGCATCCGCACCGCCCTGCGCCAGCGCCGCCCCCTCGGCGACGCCATGGCAGCCGACCTCGGCAAAGACCACCTCGGACGGGGTGGCAAGCCGCCCCGCCTCGGCCTCCAGCTCTGCCGCCGTGAACAGCCGCAGCGGCACGTCCAGATCACGGGCGAGAGCGATCACCGCCGGCTCGTCAGCCTTGAGGTCGAGCGTTGACACCGACTGCACCGCCGCGGCGGAAAGCCCGGCCTCGGCGAGTGCCCCGGCCACCAGCTTGGCAAGGTCCTCGGGGGCGCAGCCCCGCGCGCAGCCTACGCCCAGCGTGACACACAACGGGGCAAAATGCAGATCGGCCGGGCCAGTCACGACCGGCGCTGTCGTGCAATGCAGCCGGAGGGCATCGCCCTCGGGCAGGCCCGCCAGCCAGTCCGCCCCCGCCCCCAGCACCCGCGCACCCCGGCCCGCGAGCAGCGCCGCCATCGCGCCCTTGCCGTCGTCGGGGTTCGCCAGCCGCCAGCCGGCGGGCGGCGCGTCAAGCGCCACGCCCAGCGCCACCTCGCCCGCCGTCGTCACTGCCGCAACCGCGCCCAGCGCCGCGGCCACATCGCGGGCGAGCCGGTTCGCCCCCCGGTGCCCACCCAGGAGCGGCACCACAACAGCGCCATCGTCGCTGACCGCGACGACCGGCGGCTCTGCCCGCTTGTCCGCCAGCAGCGGCGCCACGGCCCGGATCAGGATCCCGCTCGCGCAGACGCCCACCACCGGCACGCCGGCGGCAAAGAGGTCGCGCACATGCGCCAGCGCATCGGGAAAGACCGCATCCGCGACATCCACCCGGCCTTCGCGGCCATGCACCTGCGCACCCAGCGCCTGCGCGACACGGTGTGCGACAGGCTCGGCCGACCGGGTCAGCACAACGACAACAGGTTTCACAGCCATGGATCGGCCCCTTTGGTCAGCAGGATCATCGAGAAATAGGGCGCATCATCCGGCGCCGTTGCCAGCGGCAGCACCACCTCGCCCGGCAGCGAAGCGCGCTCCACATAGACCGCCTGCGCGAGATGGCCCATCCCATCGAGCAGCGCGCGAATGCGCGGCAGGTGGCGGCCAACCTTCATGATGACGATCGTCTCTGCCCCCGCGATCCGCGCGCGCAGTTCGGCGTCGGGCAAGGGGCCGGGCAGCACGCAAAGCGCCTCGTTGCGCGCAACGAGCGGCCTTCCCGCACGGGCGGCGCAGGCGGTGACCGAGGTCACGCCCGGCACCACCTCGACCCGGTAGCGCGGCGCGAGGCGGGCAAAGAGATACATGAAGGATCCGTAGAAGAACGGATCGCCCTCGCAAAGGCAGACGACATCGCAGCCCGCATCGAGCTCTGCCGCGATGGCGGCCGCACCCGCGTCATAGGCGGCCTGCGCCGGTGCGCGGTCGGTGCGCATCGGCAGGTCGATGACGATCTCGCGCGCATCGGCCGCGATCAGGTCGGCGGCGATGGCGCGGGCAAAGCTCGGCGCGCCGGCGAGCGCGGGATAGGCAATGACCGCCGCGCCGCCGATCAGGCGGGCGGCGCGCAGGGTCATGAGGTCGGGCGCGCCGGGGCCAAGGCCTACGCCATGCAGGGTTCCGGTCATCGCTTGACCAGCGCCCATTGCGTGACCGGCATCAGCGGCCGCCAGCCGGTCAGCCGTCCAACGGGTTCGGCCCGCGCGATCTGGATCCTGACCAGCGCGCCGCCGTGGCGCGCATGCAGGCCGATCAGCACCGCCTCGCTTTCCAGCGTGACCGCGTTGGCGACGAGCCGCCCCAGCGGGCGCAATGCGGCCCATGCGGCATCAAAGACCGCTTCACTGAGGCCCCCGCCGATGAAAATCGCATCCGGCGCGTCGAGCCCGGCGAGCGCCGCAGGCGCCTCGCCCGCGATCAGGCGCAACTGCGGCGTGCCCAGCGCCAGCGCGTTGGCGGCGGCCATGGCGCGCCGGTCGGCGCGCGGTTCGATCCCGACGGCGCGGGCATAGCGCGCCGCGCGCATCCATTCGATCGCGACCGACCCGCAGCCGGTGCCGATGTCCCACAACAGCGCCCCGCGCATCGGCATCAGCCGGGCGAGCGTGGCGGCGCGGACCTCTTGCTTGGTCATCGTCCCGTCCGAGCGGAACAGGAGGTCATCAAGCCCCGGCACCCGAGGTTGCAGCGCGGCATCGGGGGCCGCGATGCATTCGACCGCCAGCGTGTTGAACGCCGGCACCACATGCGCCCAGTCGCGCGCCGTGCCGTCAAAGCGCGCCTCGTCTGCCCCGCCCATCGCCGCGAGCACGGTCATGCGCGCGCCGCCATAGCCCCGGTCGGTGAGGAACCGCGCGATCTGGCCCGGCGTCTCGGACCCGGTGGTGAGGATCAGCAACCGCGCATCGGGCTGGATAAAGGCGATCATCTGCTCGGTCGGGCGGCCGTGCACGGTCAGCGTCTCGACATCGGGCAGCGACCAGCCCATCCGCGCGGCGGCAAGCTGAAAGGCCGAAACCTGCGGGTGATAGACGATCTCGGCCGGCGGGATCGCGCGGCCGATCCGGGCGCCGACGGAAAACCACAGCGGGTCGCCGGTGACGAGCACCACGGCGCGCCGCCCTTTCAGCGCGCGGATGGTGTCGATCATCGCGTCAAAGGGCGAGGGCCAGGCGATCCGCTCTGCCCCCTCGACACCGGCGAGGAGGTGATGCCGGTCGCCGCCCAGGATGACCTCGGCCGATTGCACGATGGCACGGGTGGCGGGCAAGAGGCCGTCGATCCCATCCTCGCCGATGCCGACGATATGCAGCCAGGGGTGTGGCGCGTCAGTCATCGCAGGCCGCCAGCAGGGTGTGGAACGGCTCGATCCCCAGCTTTTCGCCCGCCCTCACCCGCGCCACATAGGCGAGCAGGTTCGCCCGCGCGCGGCTGGGTGCGGTGACGGATGTCGGGCCGGTGCCGGCATCGAACTGGTCGAAATGGTCGGCAAAGTTGCGCCGCGCAGCGGTCAGGCTGCGGCCATTGGGGCTGTCGGGCGGCAGGGCCTGGGCGTCGATGTCGTCATGCCCGTCATCCTCCCACAGGCACAGCGGGCAGACCTCGTAGGCCTCGCGCGCGGTGAGCGTGGGAAAGCGGCAGCAGGGGCACAGATACCAGCCCTGCATCCGGGCCGCATTGGCATGGTCGCGCGCGTCGAGCGCCGCGATCTCGCGGCGGAACATCGCGGCGATGCTGTCGTCTTTTGTCATGCGGGTTCCCCCGGCAGGCCCGCTGCCAGCGCATTGACCGCCGCTGCCGCCATCGCCGACCCGCCCTTGCGCCCGCGCAGGGTGACGAAGGGCGTGCCGCGCGGATTGCCGGCAAGCTCGGCCTTGCTCTCGGCCGCGCCGACAAAACCCACGGGAAAGCCAAGGATCACCGCGGGGCGCGGCCAGCCCTCGTCGAGCAGTTCGAGCAGGTGGAACAGGGCTGTGGGCGCATTGCCGATCGCCACCACCGCCCCCGCCAGATCATCGCGCCACAGCCGCACCGCGGCGGCAGAGCGGGTGTTGCCGATGGCGCCGGCCAGCGCAGGCACAGAGGCGTCATTGAGCGTCACGATCACCCGGTTGTCCTCCGGCAGCGCGCGGCGGATCACGCCGGCCGCCACCATCTCGCAATCACAGAGCACCGGCGCGCCAGCCGCGAGCGCCGCACGACCTGCCGCCACGGCGTCGGGGCTATAGGCGAGCCGGTCTGCGACCTCGACCATGCCGCAGCTATGGATGAGGCGGGTCATCAGCGGCCGGATGTCGGGCGCGAAACGGTCAAGCCGCGCCTCGGCGCGCAGGGTGGCAAAGCTCTGCGCGTAGATGGCGGCGGGATCCTTGATGTAGGGGCGCAATTTGGGGGCCTTTGCGGGGTGGAGGGTGCGGACCCTCCGGGGGGAGTATTTGGGGCACAAAGAAGCGTCAGTCGGGTTTTTTCGACTTGAGCGCAGAGAGCGGGCCCAGCGGGTGGTCGGCCTGCGGATAGGGGGCGTGGCTGTGGGCATGGCCGTGGGCATGGTCATGGCCGTGGGCATGGTCATGGCCGTGGGCATGGTCATGGCCGTGGTCATGCGGATGCGGGTGGAGATGCGCGTGGCCGTCGCCGTGGTCGTGCCATTGTCCTTGCCCGTGGTCATGGGCGTGGTCATGGGCGATATGGCTCGCATGGCCATGCGGCTGCGCCTGCAGTCGGCACAGGCCCGTGCAGAACGTGTCGCAGAGCGCGCAATCGGCCACGTTCGACCCCGGCGCCGTTGCGCCCTGCCCTTCGACATGGTGATGGTGGCTTTCCTGCACGGCGCCGACCTCGGCCTCGAAGCCCAGCACCTGCACGCGGTATTTGCACATCGCGCAATTGGGCGGCGGCACCTCGCCCACCTGTTCCGTGATGCGTTCGGCAAAGGTTTCGAGCACCTTGGGGTGGTCGCCGAGATAGGGCGCCTTGACGAACTGGATGCCGGGATATTCGGCCGCGACCTGGTCGGTGAAGCCATAGATGCGGTCGATCAGGATGCCGGAAAAGAGGAAATAGGGGAACACGATGACGCGCCGGTAGCGCAGGCGCGCGACATGTTGCAGGCAGGGTTCGACCAGCGGAAAGGTGACGCCGGAATAGCCCACCTCGACCCAGCCAAAGCCCATCCCCTCCTGCACCATGCGCGCGACCTTGGCGACATTGCCATTGGCGTCGGGGTCGGACGCGCCGCGCCCGATCACCACCAGGCAGGTGTCGTGCAGCGCGACCTCGCCCAGCCGGGCGTTGGCGTCCTCAACCGCCGCGCGGATGCGGGCGGCGGCGGCGGCGATCATCTTGGGGTCCACGCCAAGCTCGCGGCCATAGCGGACCTCGATGTCATGTTTCGCGGCATAGGTGTTGAGCACGGTGGGGATGTCGTTTTTCGCGTGCATGGCGGCAAAGAGCATCCCCGGCACCGCGAGGATGCGGTCACAGCCCGCGCCGCGCAGCCGGTCGAGCCCGTCGCGCAGCACCGGATTGGCGAACTCCAGATAGCCGTAATCCACCAGCCAGTCGGGCGGCAGAAAGGCGGGGAGCTTGTCGGCGAGCACCTTGAACTCGTCCACCGCGGACTGGCTGCGCGAGCCGTGGCCGCAGATCATGACGCCCGTTTTGGTCGCGGTTTTCATGCTTCGGCCTCGTCGCTGTCGGGTTTCGCGTCGCTTTCGGTTGCCGTGTCGTCCTTGGGCGTGGCCTTGCCGCCCTTGAGCAGGCCCCAGACCCCCACCGCGACCGCCGCGCCGATGGCAATGCCCGCGACCCAGTGGTCATGGCCTGCGACCTCGCCCAGATGGCCGACATGGGCCTGGGCCGGCGCGGCCGCGTCAAACAGGAGAGCGGCAAACAGCAGAAGGGACGGAAATGGGCGCATGGGTCGGTCCTCGGTCTGGGCACCGGGCCAGAGGGGCGGCCTGAGCAGGCGCCGCGACGATGCGGCGCTCTGGTCCCCGTGCTGGGTCAACCGCTGCGCCACCAACCTCTCTGGCCCGGCATTGCGGGCGTCGTCTGCGCAATTGCTATACGGGGAGCCGGGGGGGTGCAAACGGATATGCGCCCTGCCGCGCGGCTTTTGCGACCTGTGCGCTGATGCAGGGCGGCTGCGCCCGGCCCGGCTCTGGCATGGGGGCGGCGGGGGACCTACCTGACGGACAGCACAAAGGAGAGGCATGATGGGACAACTGGTCAACGGCACCTGGGACGAGAGCTGGTATGACACCAAGGCCAGCGGCGGCGCATTTGTCCGCAGCATCACCGCGTTTCGCAACTGGGTGACGGCAGACGGCAGCGCAGGGCCAAGCGGCGAAGGCGGCTTTGCGGCCGAGAGCGGGCGCTATCACCTCTATGTCAGCCATGCCTGCCCCTGGGCCCATCGCACGCTGGTCTTTCGTGCGCTCAAGGGGCTCGCGCCGCATATCGACGTCTCGGTCGTCCACCCCGACATGCTGGCCGATGGCTGGACATTTGCGCGCGATTTCGACGGGGCGACGGGCGATACGCTCTTTGGCCTGCCGTTCCTGCGCGACATCTACCTGCGCGCCGATCCGCGGATCTCGGGCCGGGTGACGGTGCCGGTGCTCTGGGACAAGATGCGCGCGACCATCGTGAGCAACGAGAGCAGCGAGATCATCCGCATGTTCAACAGCGCCTTTGACGGGCTGACCGGCAATCGCGACGACTACTGGCCCGAGGCGCAGCGCGCCGCCATCGAAGAGGTCAACGCCCGCATCTATGACACGCTCAACAACGGCGTGTACAAGGCCGGCTTTGCCACATCGCAGGCCGCCTATGACGCTGCCATCGGGCCGCTCTTTGCCACGCTCGACTGGCTCGAGGCGCGGTTGTCGCAGACGCGCTATCTGATGGGTGACAGGCTGACCGAGGCCGACTGGCGGCTATTCACCACGCTGATCCGGTTCGATCCGGTCTATCATGGGCATTTCAAATGCAACCGCGCCCGTCTGGTCGATTATCCGAACCTCTGGGCCTATACCCGCGACCTTTACCAGCATCCGGGCGTGGCGCAGACGGTGCATGTCGATCACTTTGTCCGGCACTACCACTATAGCCACGACACGATAAACCCGCACCGCATCATCCCCGTGGGTCCGCGGCTGGACTACGCCGCGCCGCACGGGCGGGCGTAAGCGCAAGACCGGTCAGGCCGCGCGGCCGTAGTGATCGACCATCGCGGCAAGGTCCTCGGGCGGGGTCGAGGTGCGCACCAGCGCGCGGGCATTGGGGCTGACCGAAAAGATCGAGCCGTCGGAAAAGAACGTCGTGTCGGTGACAAAAATCACGCTCGCCTCGGGCAGCCGGTACTGCGCGTAGTCGGCCACGGCGAGCGCGGAGCCCCCTTCGAGGATCAGGTCGAGGATAATGACGTCATGCGCGACCTCTGACATCGACAGGACCGCCGCATCGACCGAGGTCGCCACAACCACCTCGCAGCCCTGCCGCGCCAGATGACGCTGCCACAGGGCGGCCAGCTCCAACTTGCTTTCGACAATCAGGACCTTCATGAGGACTCCCGTTCTTACAGTGTGCAGATCGTTACGGACACGGATCAGGTTCGATACCCAAGCTTAACAGATTTTGTTGGTCTATCTCCCTAATGAAAGGTTAACGCCCTCGTCAATGTGTTAAGAAACCCTTCTTATCCCCAGATGCCTTGCGAAACCGGCAGAAATCCGCTTGATGGCCGTCGGAACAAAGAGGCAATCCGACGATGACCACCTGGATCACGATCTGCGACACCTGCAAGCGCGAGGGCTGGGAGGCGACGGGCATGGAGCGCACGGACGGTGAGTCGCTCGCCGCCCTGATCGAGGCGCTGGCAGATGGCCCTGTCGCGACGCGCCGCGTGTCCTGCACCATGGGCTGCGAACGCGCCTGCAACATCGTGGTGCAGGCGGCGGGCAAGATCGGCTATTCGTTGGGCCGTTTCGCGCCCACCGCCGAAGATGCCGCCGCCATCGTTGCCTACGCCCGCCTGCATGCGGCGAGCCAGACCGGCCTGGTGCCCTTCCGCGACTGGCCGCAGGGGGTCAAAGGCCATTTCGTCAGCCGCCAGATCCCCCTGCCACAGACATGACACGGCGCGACCACGGCGGCGGTCTGGATGCGGCCATCGCCGCAACTGGCGGCGCGCGGGGCGGCACGCGGGCGGGCTGGCTCGACCTTTCCACCGGGATCAACCCGGTGCCCTATCCGGTGGGCGACCTGCCCGCCGAAGTCTGGACAGCCCTGCCTGACAGCGGCGCACAGGACCGGCTGATCGCCGCCGCGCGCGCGCTCTGGGCGGTGCCCGAGGGGGCAGAGGTCATCGCCGCACCCGGCGCCTCGGCTCTCATCGCGCGGATGCCGGCGCTGAGCCTGCTGCCTGGCGCCTATATCCCCGGCCCGACCTACAACGAACACGCCGCCGCCTTTCGCGCCGCCGGGCAGGCGGTGTCAGCCACGGACAGCGATGCGCCCGTGCACGTCATCGTGCACCCCAACAACCCCGACGGCCGCCTCTGGCCCGCGCCCGGGCCGGGCCGGGCGCTGAGCGTCATCGACGAGAGCTTTTGCGACGTGATGCCAGAGGCAAGCCACATCGCGCGCGCCGCCACGCCCGGCGTGGTCGTGGTTAAGAGCTTTGGCAAGTTCTGGGGGCTCGCCGGGCTGCGGCTGGGCTTTGCCATCGCCCTGCCCGCGACGCTGCGCCCCGCGCATGGCCCCTCGCTGCACGACATGCTGGGCCCCTGGGCGGTGTCCGGCCCCGCGCTGGTGATCGGCGCACGAGCGCTCGCCGACCACGGCTGGGCCGCGCAGACCCGCGCGCGGCTCACAGCCGATGCGGCCCGGCTCGACACGCTGATGGCGGCGCGCGGGGCGCAACTGGCGGGCGGCACGCCGCTCTTCCGCCTCTACGCGGTCGATGATGCCGCCCGCTGGCAAGAGCGCCTGGCGCGCGGGCAAGTGTGGTCGCGGGTGTTCCCCTATTCCACCACCTGGCTGCGTCTCGGCCTGCCGCATCCCGACCGCTGGGACCAGCTCGAGGCGGCGCTATGGGCGTGATTCTCGCCATGCTGCTCGACGCGGTGCTGGGCGAGCCGCGCTGGCTCTGGGACCGGGCGCCGCATCCGGCGGTGCTGATGGGTCGCGCGATCGGCTGGCTCGACACGCGGCTGAACCGGGGCGCGCAAAAGCGGCTCGCGGGCGTGCTGGCCCTGGTGCTGCTGCTGGCCGGCGCCTGGCTGACCGGCGCGCTGCTCGAGGCGCTCTTCGGCATCCTCGCCGAGGTGGTCGTCGGCGCGATCCTGCTCGCGCAGCGCTCGCTGGTGCAGCATGTGGCGGCCGTGGCCGATGCGCTGCGGCTGTCGGTGGGCGACGGGCGGCGCAGCGTGGCGATGATCGTGGGCCGCGACACCGCCACGATGGACGGCCCCGCCGTCGCCCGCGCCGCCATCGAAAGCGCGGCTGAAAACTTCAGCGACGGCGTCATCGCGCCGCTGTTCTGGTTCCTGACCTTCGGGCTGCCCGGCCTGATGATCTACAAGGTCGCCAATACCGCCGACAGCATGATCGGCCACCGCACAGCCCGGCACGAAGAATTCGGCTGGGCCGCCGCCCGTTTCGACGATCTGCTCAACCTCATCCCCGCGCGCCTGACCGCCCTGCTGATCTGGCTCGCGCGCCCGCGCCTGGCCGACTGGCCCGGCCTGATCGCCGACGCGCGCCGCCACCGCTCGCCCAACGCCGGCTGGCCCGAGGCCGCGATGGCGCGTGTGCTGGGCGTGGCGCTGTCGGGCCCGCGCAGCTATGGCGGGCAGATGCGCGACTTTGCGCATGTCCATCCAGAGGGCCGCCACGACAGCGGCGCCGATGACATCGACGCCGCGGTGCGCGTGCTCTGGCGGACCTGGGCCATCGGGCTGGCGCTGGTTCTCCTCGCCACTCTCGTCACCCCGCTCTGAGAAAGCCCCACCGATGCGCCGCGCCACAGCCCTCCTGCTCGCCAGCCTCGCCTCCGCCGCTCCGGCGCAGGACTGCGGCGGCGATTTCGCAGCGTTCATCGGCGGGCTAAAGGCCGAGGCCCTGGCGCAGGGCTTTGACGGCGCCCTCGCCGACCGCTTCCTGGCCGGCGTCCGCCAGGACCCCGCCGTGATCCGCGCCGACCGCGCCCAGGGCGTGTTCCAGCGCGATTTCATCGACTTCTCGCGCCGGCTGATCTCGGCCGACCGCCTGCAGCGCGCGCAATCCAACGCACAGCGCCATGCCGCCCTCTTCGACCGGATCGAGACCGAGACCGGCATCCCGCGCGGCGTTCTGCTGGCCTTCTGGGCCTTCGAGACCGATTTCGGCCAGATCCAGGGCGACTTCAACACCGCCAACGCGCTGGTGACGCTCGCACATGACTGCCGCCGCCCCGACCTCTTTCGCCCGCAGATCTTCGCCGCACTCGAACTCTACCGCCGCGGCGATTTCGACCCTGCGCGCACGACAGGCGCCTGGGCGGGCGAGGTCGGGCAAGTCCAGATGCTGCCCGCCGACATCATCGCCAACGGCCGCGACGCCGATGGCGACGGCCATGTGGACCTCAAGGGGTCCCCCCCCGATGCGCTGCTCTCGGGCGCGCATATGCTGGCAGGGCTGGGCTGGCGGCGGGGCGAGCCGTGGTTGCAGGAAATCACCGTGCCGCAAGACCTCGACTGGGCGCAGACCGGGCTCGCCAGCACCCTGCCGGTGGGGGATTGGCGCGCCATGGGTGTCGCTGCCCGCAGCGGCACGCTCGGCCCTGATGCTCTGCCCGCCTCGGTCCTGCTCCCGATGGGCAAGGATGGCCCCGCCTTCCTCGCCTATCCCAATTTCCGGGTCTATTTCGAATGGAACCAGAGCCTCGTCTATGTCACGACCGCCGCCTATTTCGCGACCCGGATCATGGGCGCGCCGGTCTATGACGCCGGCAATCCGACACCGGGCCTTGCCGGCGAACAGATGCAGGCGCTGCAGTCCCGCCTCGCTGCGCGCGGCCATGATGTCGGCGCCATCGACGGCATCCTCGGCGCGCGCACCCGCGCCGCCGTGCAGGCCGAACAGTCCCGCCTCGGCCTGCCCCCTGACGGCTGGCCCACGCCCGATCTGCTCGCGCGCCTGTGATCATCTTTTGGCCAAAAATATCCGCGCCGCAGGCTCCCGAACCCGCAGCCGCACCGCGGCCTGTCAGGCGACCAGCGCCGCCGCCTTCTTCAGATCGACCGAGACAAGCTGGCTGACCCCCTGCTCGCCCATCGTAACGCCAAAGAGCCGGTCCATCCGGCTCATCGTCACCGCATGATGCGTGATCACCAGAAACCGCGTCTCGGTCCGCCGCGTCATCTCGTCCAGCAGGTCGCAGAACCGCGTCACATTGGCATCGTCGAGCGGTGCGTCCACCTCGTCGAGCACGCAGATCGGCGCGGGATTGGCGAGGAACACCGCAAAGATCAGCGCCAGCGCCGTCAGCGTCTGCTCGCCCCCCGACAAGAGGCTCAACGTCGAGAGCTTCTTGCCCGGCGGCTGGCACATGATCTCCAGCCCCGCCTCAAGCGGATCATCGCTTTCCACCAGCACCAGCCGCGCCTCGCCGCCGCCAAAGAGATGCGTGAACAGCAGCGAGAAATTCGCGTTCACCTGCTCGAAGGCGGTGAGCAGCCGCTCGCGCCCCTCGCGGTTCAGGCTCGCGATCCCCTGCCGCAGCGCGCGGATCGCCTCTTCGAGGTCGGTCTTTTCGCGCAAGAGCGTGTCATGCTCGGTCTGCACCGCGATGGCATCCTCCTCGGCGCGCAGGTTGACCGCCCCCAGCGCATCGCGCTGCCGGCGCAACGCGGCGACCTGCGTCTCGAGCACCTCTGCGGCAGGCAGCGCGTCCGCCTGCGTGCCCAGCCCCGCGCGCAGCGCCTCGGGTGTCACCTCCTGCGCCTCGGCGATGCGCTCGGCGGCATAGGCCACCGTCTCGCGCGCGGCCTCGCTGCGCGCTTCGGCCCGCGCCCGCGCCTCGCGCGCCTCTGACGCCGCGCGCTCCGCATCGCGCTCCGTCCCGGCCGCCGTGCGCAGCGCGGCCTCGGCCACCGCCAGCCTGTCGGCCGCCGCCCGCCGGCGCGCCTCGGCCGCGTCGATGGCATCCGACAGTTCCGCCCGCTTGGCGGCAAGCGCCTCGGGCGCGGCCCCGGCGGTGGCCAGTTCCGCCTCGGTTTCCGCCTTGCGCGCGGCCAGTTCGGCCGAGCGTGTCTGAGCCGTCTGCAGCCGCAGCCGCCAGCCGCTGACCTCCTTGGTGATCTCCTGCGCGCGCCGCAGCCGCGCCTCGCCCTCGCGGCGCAATTCGTCATGGGCCGACCGGCGCGACATCATCGTGATCCGCGCCGCCTCGACCACGGTGCGCAGGTCCTCGATCACCGCCCGCGCGGCGCCGAGGTCGCCCAGCCCCCGCGCGCCCGCCTCCGCCTCGGTCAGCGCGGCACGCGCCGCCATCGCCTCTTCCTCATGGCGCTTCAGCGCCAGCATCGCCGATTCGCGCTTGCCCAGCGCAAGGTCGCGGTCGGCCTCGGCGCGGCTCGCGGCACGGTTGGCCTCGGCCACCAGCCGGTCGGCATCGCGCCGCGCCTGCCGCGCCACCTGATCCGCCTGCGTCAGCGCCGCAAGCCGGGTGCTCAGCATCTCATGCGCCTGCGCCGCCCCCTGCGCCCGCGCCGCGACCTCCTCGAGGTCGCGCTTGAGCTCCACCAGCCGGTTGAGCTGCCTCAGCCGCAGCGCCGCGGCCGAAGGTGCATCCTCTGCCCCCGCGCGAAACCCGTCCCAGCGCCACAGATCGCCCGCCACGCTCACCAGCCGCTGCCCCGGCAGAAGCGCCGCCTGCAGCCGCGGCCCGTCCACCGCCTCGACGAGCCCCACCTGCCCGATGCGGCGGGCAAGCACGTCGGGCACCTGCACCACCTCCGCCAGCGGCCGCACGCCCTCCGGCAACGGCGGCGGCGCCGCGTAGCTGCCCAGCGCGACCCAGCCCGACCGCCCCCGCGCATCGACCACCGGCGCGCGCAGATCGTCGGCGAGTGCGGCGCCCAACGCCATCTCGTAGCCGCCCGCGACGGTGAGCAGGTCCATCACCTGCCCGCCTTCGCGGGTGTCGCGCGCCACAAGGCGAGCCAGCGCCGCCACCTCCGCGCGCAGCGCGCTCGCCTCGCCCTCCGCCTCCGAGCGTTGCGCACGCGCCTCGGCCTCGCGGCCCTGCGTCTCGGCCCGCGCGGCTTCGGCCTCGAGCAGCGTCGCATCCGCATTGGCCGCCGTCGCCACGGCGATCTTTTCCGCCGCACCCGCCGCCGCGAAATCCGCCTCGGCGCGCGCCAGCGCCGCCGTCGCCTCGGATTGCGCGGCCTGCGCCCGCGCGGCATCCGCCTCGTGACGCGCCAGCGTGCGGCGGTTGTCCTCGATCAGCCGCTGCGCCGACTGGTGCCGCGCGGCAAGGCGCGCCACATCCTCGGTCTGCTCGGCCAGATCCGCCTCGCGCGCCTGCAAGACCGCCGCCGCCTCGCGCGATTGCACCGCCGCCGCGTCGAGCCGCGCACCATGCCCCTCGCCCGCCTTGGCGATCTCGCCTGCCTCCCAGTCGAGCCGGGCGATCATCTCGCCCGCGTCCCGGTTCAGCCCCGCCTCGCGCTCGATGTCGCGCCCCAGTTGCGCGACCCGCCCGGTGAGCGTGGCGATCGCCTGCATCGCCTGCGCCTCCTGATCGCGCAGGCTGTCGCGCTGCACGACAAGGCGCTGCAGCACGGCCGCGGCAATGGTCTCTTCCTCGCGCAGGGGCGGCAGCGCATCCTCGGCCCCGGCCCGCGCCGCCGCCGCCGCCCGCGCGCCCGCATCCGCCTGCGCGACCGCGACCACACCGGCCCGCAGCGCCGCCTCGGCCACCAGCCGCGCCTCATCCGCCTCGCGCCAGCGACGATAGAGCAGCAGGCCCTCGGCCTCGCGCAACTGCGCGCCGATCTCGCGGTAGCGCGCCGCCGCCCGCGCCTGCCGCGCCAGCGCCTGCAACTGCCCGGCCAGCGCCTCGATCACGTCATCGACGCGGAGCAGGTTCGCCTCGGCCCCCTTCAGCTTCAGCTCCGCCTCGTGGCGCCGCTGATAGAGCCCCGAGATCCCCGCCGCCTCTTCCAGGATCCGCCGCCGCGCCGTCGGCCGCGCGTTGATGAGCTCTGATATCTGCCCCTGCCGCACCAGCGCCGGCGAATGCGCCCCGGTGGAGGCATCGGCAAACAGCATCTGCACGTCGCGCGCGCGCACTTCCTTGCTGCCGACCTTGTAGGCCGACCCGGCATCGCGGGTGATGCGCCGCACGATCTCGAGCGTGTCGGCATCGTTGAACCCCGCCGGCGCGAGCCGCTCGGAATTGTCGATCACCAGCGCCACTTCGGCAAAATTGCGCGCCGGACGCGTCGCGGCCCCGGCAAAGATCACATCTTCCATCCCACCGCCACGCATCGCGGTCGGGCGGTTCTCGCCCATCACCCAGCGGATCGCCTCGAGCAGGTTGGACTTGCCACAGCCATTGGGCCCGACCACGCCGGTCAGACCGTCCGCGATGACGAGGTCGGTCGGATCGACAAAACTCTTGAAACCGTTGAGCCGCAGCCGTGTGAAACGCATCGCCCCCCCGCGATTCCCGCCAATGGCAAAACATGCGGCCCGCGCCCCCGGCTGTCAACGCACCCCACCACCATCAGCGGTCACCCGGCGGCTTATCCACAAGATATTGCATTCCGCGCGCGCGCCCCCCCGCTTCTCTGTGCCAAAAATACTCTCGCCGAAGGCTCCCGGATCGCCACCCCACGCCGCCGCCGGGGCATCGCCTGTCGGTTTTGCGCCTTGACGCCCCCCGCCTCTCAGGCGCACAACGTCCCTGCATGGTTCCCCCGATCAGGTGCAAAGCACCGGGGGATCAAAAGGGAATACGGTGCGGGTCGATCCTCAGTCGGGGAGGCCCAATGCCGAAGCCGCCCCCGCGACTGTAAGCGGCGAGCGCCCGTCAACGGCCACTGGGAAACCGGGAAGGCGACGAGGTGCCGCGACCCGCGAGCCAGGAGACCTGCCATGCATGGACATCAACAATGCCGTCGGAGGGACGGCTGGAGGGATTGAAATGCATATCGAACATGGCATCGTCGCCGGTGCGAAACTCCTGCTTGGCGCGGGCACTGCCGCCGCCGCCGGGCTCTATTCCGTCAAACTCGCCTGGGACACGCTGCGCGAACGCGGCCTGCCCTCGCTGGTGGCGCGCGCGGCCATCGCCACCGCGCTGACCTTCAGCTTTTTCCAGGTGCTGCCGCATTACCCGGTCGGCGTGTCCGAAGTGCACCTGATCCTCGGCTCGACCCTGTTCCTGCTGTTCGGCGCGGCGCCCGCCGCCATCGGGCTTGCCATGGGCCTGCTGATCCAGGGCCTGTTCTTCGCGCCTTTCGACCTGCCGCAATACGGCATGAACGTCACCACGCTGCTGGTGCCGCTCTTTGCGCTGCAAATGCTGGCCCGGCGCATCATCGCACCTGGCACCGCCTATGTTGACCTGACATACGGCCAGGCGCTGGCGCTTTCGACCGCCTATCAGGGCGGCATCGTGGCCTGGGTCGGCTTCTGGGCCTTCTACGGGCAGGGCTTTGGCGCAGAGAATGTCACTTCGGTGCTGGCCTTCGGCGGCGCCTACATGCTGGTGATCGCGCTCGAGCCGCTGGTGGACCTCGCCGTGCTCGCCGGGGCCAAGGCCCTGCGCGGCCTGCAAGGCAGCGGCCTCGTCACAACGCGTCTCTACAGCGCGGCCTGATCGACTCTCCCTGACAGACCAGCATGGCCCCCACCGGGGGCCACTTTCCCTTTTTGCCCGACCGGAGGCAGACCATGCCCGCCAAGATCCCCGCCACCATCGTCACCGGCTTTCTCGGCGCCGGCAAGACGACGCTGATCCGCCACATGCTGCAAAATGCGGGCGGCCGCCGCATCGCCCTCATCATCAATGAATTCGGCGACCTCGGCGTCGATGGCGAGATCCTGCGCGGCTGCGGGATCGAAAGCTGCGGCGAGGATGACATCGTCGAACTGTCGAACGGCTGCATCTGCTGCACCGTGGCCGAGGATTTCATCCCCACGCTGACCGCCCTGCTCGACCGGCCCTCGCCGCCCGAGCATATCGTGATCGAAACCTCCGGCCTCGCCCTGCCGCAGCCGCTGGTGCGCGCCTTCAACTGGCCCGGTATCTCGACCCGCGTCACCGTCGATGGCGTCGTGACCGTGGTCGATGGCAAGGCCGTGACCGAAGGCCGCTTTGCCCATGATGTCGCGGCCGTGGATGCCCAGCGTGCGGCGGATGCGATGCTGGATCATGAGACGCCGCTGTCAGAGCTCTTTGACGACCAGATCGCCTGCGCCGACATGATCGTAGTGAACAAGGCCGACCTGCTGAGCGCCACCGAGGCCGAGGCACTGACCGCGCAACTGCGCTCCGAGAGCCGCGAGGGCGTGCAGGTGGTGCGCGCGACCATGGGCGCGCTGCCGGTCGAGGTGCTGCTGGGCCAGGGCAGTGCCGCCGAGGCCGACATGGACGCGCGCCACGAGGTCCACCATGACCATGACCATGAGGATGATGACGACCACGACGATCATGCTGACGCCGGCGGCCATCACCACGACCATGGTCATGACGAATTCGAAAGCTTTGTCGTCACCCGGGCCGAGGTCACCGACCCCGCCGCCTTTGCCGCGCATCTGGCCGGGGTGATCCGCACCCATGACATCCTGCGGCTCAAGGGCTTTGCGGCGGTGGCGGGAAAGCCGATGCGCCTGACGATCCAGGCCGTCGGCCCGCGGGTCGATCACTATTTCGACCAGCCCTACGGCTCCGCTGCGCGCGAGACCCGGCTGGTGGTCATCGGCCAGGCCGGGCTCGACCGCGCGGCGATCACGGCCGCACTGCAGGCATGACCATCACCGTCCGCCCCGCCGACCCGCGCTCGGACGAGGGCACGGCGCTGCTGCTGGCGAGTCAGGCCTACATGCGCTCGCTCTACCCGCCCGAAGACAACCATTTCCTGTCGATCGACGCGCTCTGCGCACCCGGTATCCGGTTCTTTGTCGCCCAGGAGGACGGCCGCGCGCTGGGCTGCGCGGCACTGGCGCTGCGCGGCGACTATGGCGAGGTGAAATCCATGTTCGTGGACCCCATCGCGCGCGGCTCCGGCACGGGTGCGGCGCTGATGGCCGCGCTCGAAGCGGCAGCCCGCGCCGAGGGGCTGGCGGTGATGCGGCTCGAGACCGGCGATGACCTCTATCCCGCGCACCGCCTCTACCAGCGCCACGGCTTTACCCGCTGCGGCCCGTTCGGCGACTACGACGAAGGCCCGCACAGCGTCTTCATGGAAAAGCGGCTGTGACGCGGCTACTCGGCCTTCTCGTCCGGCTTTTTCGCCGCGGCGGCGAGCTTGGCCAGGAGTTCGGCCTTGGGCTTGGGCCGGCCAAAGGGGTTCTTGTCCGTGCCGGGCGCATTGTGCTCGCGATGGCGCGGCGCATTCTTGCCGGCCTTGGCACCGCCCGATTTGCTGTAATCCATGATCCTGCCCTTTGCGGCCCCAACTCAGGCAGCGTCTTTGCCCGAAACGCGCGCCGGGCACAAGCCACATGCACCTGATCGCCGCCACCGCCGGCGCCATCAGCGACGGGCAGGACCCCGTCGATCTGGGCCAGACCCCGGCCGAGGTGGTGATCCTGTCAGCGGCCGACAGCGAACTTGCGCTGCTCTCCGAGGCCCGCGCGCAGATGGAAGGCCCGCCGCCCCTGGGCCAGCCGCCCCTGGGCCAGCCGCCCATGGGCCAGCCGACCCTGGGCCCGCCGACCCTGGGCCCGCCGACCCTGCGCCTGGCGAGCCTCCTGCACCTCGCCCATCCGATGACTGTTGACCTGCACCTCGACGCCTGCGCCACCCGCTCCGGCCTCGTGATCGCGCGCATCCTCGGCGGGCGCGGCTACTGGCGCTACGGCTTCGACCAATATGCCGCACGGCTGGCCGAGGCCGGCGTGCCCTTTGCCGCGCTGCCAGGCGACGACAAGCCCGACGCAGAGTTGCGCGCCTTCTCCACCGTGTCGGACGCCGATTACGACGCGCTCTGGTCCTGTTTTGTCGAGGGCGGCCCGCAGAATGCCGCGACGCTCCTGCGCCACGCGCAGGCGATGCTGACAGGGGCAGACCGCCCCGCCCCCGCCCGCCCGCTGCTGCGCGCGGGGGTCTATTGGCCCGGCGCCGGCACCGCCGACCTCGACACGCTGCGCAAGAACTGGACCGAGGGCGCGCCCGTGGTCCCGGTGGTGTTCTACCGCGCGCTGCTCGAAGGTGGCGGGCTCGCGCCGATCAACCGCCTCACCCGCGCCCTGCTGCGCGCCGGGCTGAACCCGCTGCCGGTGTTCGTGGCCTCGCTCAAGGACCCGCTGTCGCAGGCGACGCTGGAAAACCTGTTCACCGCTGCACCGCCCGGCGTGATCCTGAACGCCACCGCCTTCGCCACCGGCTCACCGCATGACGGCGACGACAGCCCGCAAAACCCGCTCGCCAGCGCTGCCGCCAATGCCGCCCCGGTGTTCCAGGTGATCCTGTCGGGCGGGACCGAGGCCGCCTGGGCTGCCGGCACGCAAGGCCTCTCCGGCCGCGACATCGCAATGAACGTGGCCCTGCCCGAGGTCGATGGCCGCATCCTCGCCCGCGCGATCAGCTTCAAGGGCGAGGCGTTCTTTGACGAGGCCACGCAATGCCCCATCGCGACCCACCAGCCGCTGGGCGACCGCATCGACTTTACCGCCGCTCTCGCCGCCAACTGGGCCCGCCTGCGCACCACCCCGCCCGCCGCACGCAAGGTCGCGATCATCCTCGCCAATTACCCCAACAAGGACGGGCGCCTGGCCAATGGCGTCGGCCTCGACACCCCCGCCGCGACGGTCCAGGCGCTGCACCTGCTGGCCGAGGCGGGCTACGCGCTAAAGGATCTGCCCGCCGACAGCGCCGCCCTGATGACCCGCCTGATGGCCGGCCCGACCAACTGGCTCACCGACCGCGCCCACCGCGAGGGAGGCGAGATACTGCCCCTCGCCACTTACAACAAGTACTTCGATAACCTCCCCTGGGACATCAAAAATCAAATTACAACACGCTGGGGCACTCCAGAAGCTGACCCCTTCATCTTGCAACAAATATCCTCGCCGAAGGCATCCGAAGCCTCCAAAAGCGCAGGCTTCGCCCTGTCGATCCACCGTTTCGGCAATGTCATCGTCGGGCTGCAACCCGCCCGCGGGTACAATATCGACCCGACCGAGACCTACCATTCCCCCGACCTCGTGCCGCCGCACCACTACCTCGCCTTCCACTTCTGGCTGCGTCACCACTGGGGCGCCGATGCCATCGTCCACATGGGCAAGCACGGCAACCTCGAATGGCTGCCGGGCAAGGCTGTCGCGCTGTCGCAGACCTGCTGGCCCGAGGTCGCGCTCGGCCCGACGCCGCATGTCTATCCCTTCATCGTCAACGACCCGGGCGAGGGCACCCAGGCCAAACGCCGCGCGCAGGCGGTGATCGTCGATCACCTGACCCCGCCGCTCACCCGCGCCGAAACCTACGGCCCCCTGCGCGACCTCGAGGCGCTGGTGGACGAATATTACGAGGCCGCCGCGACCGACCCACGCCGCGCCGCGCTGCTGCGCGACCAGATCCTGTCGCTCGCCGCCACCACCGGGCTGGCGCAGGATGCAGGCTGCGCCCCGGCAGACGACACGGCGAACCTCACCCGCATCGACACCTATCTCTGCGACCTCAAGGAGGCGCAGATCCGCGACGGGCTGCACATTTTCGGCCGCTCTCCCACCGGCCAGCAAGAGAGCGACCTCGCCATCGCGCTCGCCCGCATCGCGCGCGGCGACGGGCGCGGACGCAACGCCTCGCTGCTGCGTGCGCTGGCGGATGACCTCGCGCTCGACCTTGACCCGCTCGACTGCGACATGGCCGTCCCCGCCGCACAAAAGCCCGACGCCCTCGCGGGCCCCGGCGTCTGGCGCAGCAATGGCGACACGGTCGAACGCCTCGAAGCCCTCGCCCAGTCGCTCCTGCGGGACGGGGGGTGGGGCGATGCGGCGCAGCCGCGAGCGGCACCGCCCGGCCCCGCATCCGCCGCCGTGCTCGAGGAAATCACAACCCGCATCCTGCCCGCCATCCGCGCCTGCGGCCCGGCCGAGGGCGCGGCCTTGCGCACCGCCCTTGACGGCCGCGCCATCGCGCCCGGTCCCTCCGGCGCGCCCACGCGCGGACGGCTCGACGTGCTGCCCACAGGGCGCAACTTCTACTCGGTGGACAGCCGCGCCGTGCCCACACCGACCGCCTGGGCGCTGGGCTGGAAATCCGCCAACCTGCTGCTGGAAAAACACCTCCAGGACCACGGCGACTGGCCCCGCGCATTGCTCATCACCGCCTGGGGCACCGCCAATATGCGCACCGGCGGCGACGATATCGCGCAGGCGCTGGCGCTGATGGGGGTCAAACCCACCTGGGACGCCGCCAACCGCCGCGTCACCGGGTTCGAGGTTCTGCCCTCCGGCGTCCTCGGCCGCCCCCGTGTCGATGTCACCCTGCGCGTCTCGGGCTTTTTCCGCGACGCCTTTCCGCAGCTCATCGCCCTGGTGGACAGCGCCGCCCGCGCGGTGCAGGCGCTGGACGAACCCGCCGCGCAGAACCCCGCCGCCACCCGCGCCCGCGAAGGTGCGGCCCTGTCCCGCGTCTATGGCGCCAAGCCCGGCGCCTATGGCGCGGGGCTCCAGGCGCTGATCGACGAACGGATCTGGGCCGAACCCGCCGACCTCGGCCGCGCCTATCTGGAATGGGGCGGCTATGCCTATGGCGCCGCAACCGAAGGTGTCGCCGATCACGCGGGCTTTGCCGCGCGGCTGGCGCAGGTCGAGGCGGTGGTCCAGAACCAGGACAACCGCGAACATGACCTGCTCGACAGCGACGACTACTACCAGTTCGAAGGGGGCGCCTCGGCGGCCATCGCCATGCTGCAGGGCCGCGCGCGGCCCGTCTATCACAATGACCATTCCCGCCCCGACCGGCCGGTGATCCGCACGCTCGAGGACGAGATCGGGCGCGTGATCCGTTCGCGCGTGGTGAACCCCAAGTGGATCGAAGGGGTCAAGCGTCACGGCTACAAGGGCGCCTTCGAGATCGCGGCGACGGTCGATTACCTCTTTGCCTTTGCCGCGACGACCGGCGCCGTGCGGCCGCACCACTTTGACCTCGTCGAGGCGGCGTTTCTCGAGGATGACGCCACGCGCGACTTTATCGCCACAGCCAACCCCCCCGCCCTGCGCGAGATTGCCGACCGTCTGGCCGAGGCCATCGACCGGGGCCTCTGGCAGCCCCGGTCGAACTCTGCCCGCGCGCGGATCGCCGCGCTGCGGGGCTGATTACGCCATATCGAAGGCCAGCGCCTTGACCTGATTGAACAGGCCCGTGGCGCGCAGCTTGTCCAGCACCGTCTCGGACACCGGATCATCGACATAGAGGATGGCGATGGCCTCGGCGCCACGCGCGGCGCGACCGAGGGTAAAGTTGGCGATGTTCACGCCATTCTCGCCCATCGTCTGGCCCAGAGTGCCGATGATGCCGGGCACGTCGTCATTGGTCGTATAGACCATGTTCGCCCCGATCTCGGCATCGACATTGATCCCCTTGATCTGGATGAACCGCGGCTTGCCATCGGAAAACACCGTGCCCGCGACCGACCGTTCGCGCAGCTCCGTCACGACCGTCACCTTGATATAGCCTTCAAAGGCGCCCGACTGGTCCTGCCGCGTGGTCGATTGGTGGATGCCGCGTTCCTTGGCGATCACCGGGGCGCTGACCATGTTCACATCGGGGTTCGCCTTGCGCATGATCCCGGCGATCACCGCGCAATTGAGCGCGGCGAGGTTCATCGTGCTGACCACGCCGTCATAAAGCACGTTGATCGCGGTGATCGGCTCGTCCGTCATCTGGCCCACGAAATTGCCCAGATGGCCCGCGAGCTTGATCCATGGCCCCATCACCTTGGCCTCTTCGGCGGTGACAGAAGGCATGTTGAGCGCATTGCTCACCGCGCCGGTCATCAGGTAATCGGCCATCTGTTCGGCCACTTGCAGGGCGACGTTTTCCTGCGCCTCGGTCGTTGCGGCGCCCAGATGCGGGGTGACCACGACATTGGGCAGGTTGAAGAGCGGCGAATTGGTCGCCGGTTCCTCGGCGAACACGTCGAACGCCGCTCCGGCGACATGGCCCGACCTGATCGCCTCGGCCAGCGCCACCTCGTCCACCAGACCGCCGCGCGCGCAGTTGATGATCCGCACCCCGGGCTTGAGCTTTGCAATCGCCTCGGCCGACAGGATGTTGCGGGTCTGGTCGGTCAGCGGCACGTGCAGCGTGATGAAATCGGCGCGCGCAAAGAGGTCGTCGAGCGTGACCTTTTCCACACCCAACTGGTCGGCGCGGTCCTCGGACAGGAAAGGATCATAGGCGATCACCTTCATCTTGAGCCCGCGGGCGCGGTCGCAGACGATCGACCCGATATTGCCCGCGCCGATCACGCCCAGCGTCTTGCCGGTGAGCTCGACCCCCATGAAGCGCGACTTTTCCCACTTGCCCGCATGGGTCGAGGCATTGGCCTCGGGGATCTGCCGCGCGACGGCGAGCATCATCGAAATCGCATGTTCGGCGGTGGTGATCGAATTGCCAAAGGGCGTGTTCATCACGATGATGCCCTTTTTCGACGCGGCCGGGATATCGACGTTATCGACGCCGATCCCGGCGCGGCCGATCACCTTGAGGTTGGTCGCGGCGGCGATCAGCTTTTCCGTGGCCTTGGTCGCCGAGCGGATGGCGAGGCCGTCATACTGGCCGATCACGGCGGCGAGCGCCTCCTTGTCCTTGCCGAGCTTGGGCTGGAAATCGACCTCGACACCGCGGTCGCGAAAGATCTGCACGGCAGCGTCGGAAAGCTCGTCGGAAATGAGAACCTTGGGGGCCATCATGGGCTCCTTTTCATGGAATTGGGGAGGGGCCGGGCGCAGGCCGCCCGGCAGTGTGTCTCAGGCAGAAAGCGCCGCGATCTCGGTCTGGAAGGCCCAGTCGAGCCAGGCGAGCATCGCCGTGACGTCCGCCAGTTCGACGGTCGCACCACACCAGATCCGCAGGCCCGCTGGCGCATCGCGGTAGGCGCCCACGTCGAGCGCCGCGCCTTCCGTTTCCAGCCGCTTGGCCACGGCCTTGGCAAAGGCCGCGCCATCGGTGATGCGCGGGTCGGTGAACTTGAGGCAGACCGAGGTATTCGACCGCGTGGCGGGGTCCACCGCCAGGTTGTCGATCCAGTCACGCGCGGCGCAGAAATCCCAGATCGCCTGCGCATTGGCATCGGCCCGCGCCATCAGCGCCGGCAGCCCGCCGATCGCCTGGCCCCATTTCAGCGCGACGAGGTAATCCTCGACCGCGAGCATGGAGGGCGTGTTGATCGTCTCGCCCACGAAAATCCCCTCGATCAGCTTGCCCTTGGAGGTCAGGCGAAAGATCTTGGGCAGCGGCCAGGCGGGGGTGTGTGTTTCGAGCCGTTCGACAGCGCGGGGCGACAGGATCAGCATCCCATGCGCGGCCTCGCCACCCATCACCTTTTGCCAGGAAAAGGTCACGACATCGAGCTTGTCCCAGGGCAGATCCTGCGCAAAGGCGGCGCTGGTCGCATCACAGATGGTCAGGCCGGCGCGGTCCGCGGGGATCATGTCACCATGCGCCATCCGCACGCCCGAAGTGGTGCCGTTCCAGGTAAAGACCACGTCGCGGTCATAGTCGAGCGTCGCCATATCGACGATCTGGCCATAGTCGGCGCGGTGCACGCGGGCGTCGAGCTTGAGTTGCTTGACCGCGTCCGTGACCCAGCCTTCGCCAAAGCTTTCCCAGGCCACCATCTCGACCGGGCGCGCGCCCAGCAGCGACCACATCGCCATCTCGACCGCGCCGGTGTCAGACGCGGGCACGATGCCGACCCGGTAGCCCTCGGGAACGCCGAGGATTTCGGCTGTCAGGTCAATGGCTTGCTTGAGCTTGGCCTTGCCGGTTGCGGCGCGGTGCGACCGGCCCAGAGGGGCGTCTGCCAGCGCGTCGAGCGTCCATGTGGGGGGTTTGGCGCAGGGGCCAGAGGAAAAACGCGGGTTGGCCGGCCGCGTTGCCGGGGTCGTCGTCGTCATTGCTGCTATCCTTCCAGATAAGCGCCCCCCGTTGGGGAGGGGTGTCCCGCCTGTGTCGTTAAGGGGCGGCGGGGCGATGCGCAAGCGGGAAAATGTCGCTTTCCCGCATCCTGATGTCGTTTTCAGCTTCGCCGCTCGCGGGGCTACAAACTGTCGCAGGCGGGTGTTCCGTCTGCCGCGATTTCGCGCTAGGGGGCGGCGTCTGACCCAGCCGGAGCGCGCCGCGATGTTTACCGTCACTCTCAACTCTGCGCCCGGCACGGCTGCGCTCGATGCGGCGCTGATCGAGGCGCTGCGCAATGCCTGGGGCGGTGGCGATGCGCGCTGGCTGGCGGTGGCCGAGGCGGCAGAATTCGCCGTGCCGGTCGCGCCCGACACATTCGAGACGGCGCGCGCCGACCTCGATGCGCAGGGCATCGACGTCAACATCCAGCCCAGTGCCGGGCGGCGCAAGCGGATGCTGCTCGCCGACATGGACAGCACGATGATCGAGCAGGAATGCATTGACGAACTGGCCGATCTGGCGGGCGTCGGGGCGCATGTGGCGGCCATCACCGCGCGGGCGATGAATGGCGAGATCGACTTCGAGGCGGCGCTGATCGAGCGGGTGGCGCTCCTTGCCGGGATGGACGCGGGCGTGATCGACCGGGTGCTGGCCGAACGGATCAGCTATATGCCCGGCGGTGCCGCGCTGGTGGCGACGATAAAGGCTGCGGGCGGGCATGCGGCGCTGGTGTCGGGCGGGTTCACCGCCTTTACCCAGGCCGTTGCGGCGCAACTGGGGTTCGACGAACACCGCGCCAACACGCTTCTGGTGGCGGAGGGGCGGCTGACCGGCGACGTGGGCCGCCCGATCCTCGGCCGTGCGGCCAAGGTCACAGCCCTGCACGAGATCACCGCGCGGCTGGGCATCACCCCCGCCGACGTCATGGCGGTGGGCGACGGCGCCAATGACCTCGGCATGCTGGGGCTGGCGGGGGCGGGCGTGGCGTTGCACGCAAAACCCGTGGTCGCCGCGCAATGCGCGCTGCGGGTGAACCACGGCGACCTGACCGCGCTGCTCTACCTGCAAGGCTATGCGCAGGGCGATTTCGCGGCCTGAGCCGCGATCCGACAGAAAGGACCGCTTCGCGTGGGATTTGAGGTTTCGGGCGACCTGCTGGCGCTGTTGATGCTGGCGGCATTCGTCGCGGGCTTTGTCGATTCGATCGCAGGCGGTGGCGGGCTGATCACCGTGCCCGCGCTGCTGCTGGCCGGCGCGCCGCCGGTCACAGCGCTGGCCACGAACAAGGTGCAGGGCCTTTTCGGCGCCGGGATGGCGGCGTGGAGCTATGCGCGCGGCGGCCATGTGGACCTCGCGCGCCAGACCGGGCCCGCGCTGGTGGCCTTTGCCGCCGCCATCGCGGGTGCGCTGCTGGCGAGCCGCCTGCCCACCGATGTGATCCGCCTGGGCCTGCCGGTGCTGCTGATCGGCATCGCGCTGTTCTTTGCGTTCAAGCCAGGGCTCGACGACATCGACCGGGCGCAGCGCCTGTCGCCGGGGCTGTTCATGGTCACGCTGGTGCCGCTGATCGGGTTTTACGATGGCCTTGTCGGGCCGGGCGCCGGGGCGTTCTACATGCTGGGATTCGTGGCGCTGGCAGGCTTTGGCGTGCTGCGCGCGACGGCGCATACAAAGCTGCTGAACTTTGCCTCGAACGTCGGCGGGATGCTGGCCTTTGCGCTGGTGGCGACGCCCTGGTGGCTCACGGGCCTTGCCATGGGGGCGGCGCAGATGGCCGGCGCCTGGGTCGGCGCGCGGCTGGCGATGCGGGTGGGCGCGCGGCTGATCAAGCCGCTGCTGGTGGTCGCCGCCACGGCGCTCGCGCTGCGGCTCTTGTGGGACATGCTCTGACAGCCTGGCAGGACACAGCGTCACAAAAAGTTTGACGCAAAGCCGCGACTCGGGGTATGACACCGATGTCATGACACCGATGTCATGACCAGACGGCGCTGGAGGGCGCCGTCATCCGGGGGGATCAGATGGCCACGATCTATGATGTCGCACGCCGCGCAGGCGTGTCGCCCAAGACGGTCAGCCGGGTGCTGAACGGCGACGCGCCGGTCGGCGCGCAGACCCGCGAGGCGGTGCAACAGGCGATCGCCGCGCTGGGCTATGTGCCCTCTTCGGCCGCGCGAATGATGCGGTCGAACAAATCGGGGCTGATCGGGCTGATCACCGGCGCAATCTCGACCGCTTCTGACCTCGACCGGCCCACGGGCCTGCCCGACCTCATCATCATTCAGGGCATCCAGCAAGCGCTGGGGCGCAGCGACATGACGCTGATGATCGCCGATACCGGTGGCCGGTCCGACCGGGTGCCGAC
>JAACUH010000121.1 GCA_009993005.1 Rhodobacterales bacterium | reverse complement strand
CAGCCTCAAGATGTCCGACATCTTCAAGTCGAAGAAGGACTGGCCACTGCTGATCGAGTCGAACGGTCGCGGGGCCTATCGACTCGCTGGGCTCTGAGTCCAGCCTGCCCTGTCGCCCCTCGTAGGATCCCCGCCGTGGGATGCGCAGGGGGATGGGGGAGGATGGCGATCCCCCGCCGCGTGATTCATCCCATGATTGCAGGCCGTCTGCCAATCCCCCGCCGTATCCCACTCTGATCCCGACGACATCCCCGCACGGGACCGTGCATCTTACTCCCAACAGAACACCGGGAGTGGACGATGCAGACGAGAACCTGCCTGAACCAGACTGAACTTGCCGCGCGCTGGACGATTTCGGCGCGCACGCTTGAACGCTGGCGCTGGACCGGCGACGGCCCGGCCTTCCTGAAGATCGGCGGACGCGTGGTTTACCGCCTCGAGGATGTGCTGGCTTACGAGCAGGCCCGCCAGCGCCGCAGCACCGCCGAGCGGGGCGCGGCATGATGGCCCGTCATTCCGCTATCCGCGCAACTGGCGTCGTGTCGATCTTCGGTGCGGCTGGTCCGGCGCTTGATGAGATCGGGCTTTCGGCCTGGATCGCGCAGGCAGAACCCGGAGAGACGCTTGTCTATCATCGCGGGTTTCTCGCGGTCGACACCTTCGGCTCAGCCTCGCCTCTTTCGCCCGAACGCCGCTCAGCGCTGCGCCGCACCGCCGATGCCGCCCTGCGCGCCGCCGAGCAGGACCTCGTCCATCTCGTTCAGGCCCGGATCGGGCCCGACCAGTTCGCTTACATCGCCATCGCCCGGCGCAAGCCCCGCCGAGCCGGAGCGTCCCTCTCGGTGCGCCTGCTCGAGGCCGCCTGACCCCCATCCCCCAATACGGAGACCGAAATGCCTTTCCCTGAAAACACGCCCGGCATCGATGAGCTGATCAATCTGCCGGTGGGCGAGATCGCCCTGCTTCCGGTGGACCTGCTGGCCGCCATGCAGCGCGAGATCGACGCAGCCGCAAAGCAGATGAAGGCCGTGACCGCGCGCTTCAGCACCGCGCTCGAGGTCCGGTTTGCCACCCGCGCCGCCGAAGTGCGCAGCGCCTCTGGCAAGGATACCGGCACGGTGCGTTTCGATGAGGGTGATTTCACCATCGTCGCCGATCTGCCGAAGCGGGTGGATTGGGATCAGGACCGCCTGGCCGTCATGGTCGAGCGCATCCGCGCCGCCGGGGATGACCCCGCTGAATATGTCGAGATCAGTTTCAAGGTTCCAGAGCGCAACTATGTCGCCTGGCCCGAGGCCATCCGTCAGGGCTTCGAACCCGCGCGCACTGTGCGGACCGGCACGCTGAAGGTCGAGATCCTCCCGCAAGGGGGTGCGCAGTGAGCCTGCCGATCATCACCGCTGACCAGCGGCTGGCCGAACCGCGCGGCATCAAGGGCTGCATCTTCGGGAAAAGTGGAATCGGCAAGACCAGCCTCCTCTGGACGCTCGACCCCGCCCGCACGCTGTTTATGGATCTGGAAGCGGGCGATCTGGCCATCGAAGGCTGGCCCGGCGACAGCATCCGGCCGCGCACATGGGCGGAATGCCGGGACTTTGCTGTGTTCATCGGCGGCGCGAACCCCAGCCTGCGGGACGAGCAACCCTATAGCCCGGCGCACCACGCCGCCGTCTGCCAGAAGTTCGGCGATCCGGCCGCCCTCGATCGCTACGACACCATCTTCGTCGACTCGATCACCGTAGCCGGGCGACTCTGCTTTCAATGGTGCAAGGGCCAGCCCGAGGCGCTGTCGGAAAAGACCGGCAAGCCGGACGTGCGCGGGGCCTACGGGCTGCATGGCCGCGAGATGATCGCCTGGCTCACGCATCTGCAGCACACGCGGGCCAAGAACGTCTGGTTCGTCGGCATCCTTGACGAGAAACTCGACGACTTCAATCGCAAGGTCTTTCAGCCTCAGATCGACGGATCGAAGACTGGTCTGGAACTGCCGGGGATCGTCGACGAGGTGATCACCATGGCGGAGTTGAAGGCCGAAGGGGGCGATCCCTACCGCGCTTTCGTCTGCCAGACGATCAACCCCTGGGGCTTTCCGGCCAAGGACCGCTCCGGCCGCCTCGGCCCGATCGAAGAACCGCACCTCGGCCGCCTGATGGCGAAGATCCGCAAGCCCGCCGCCCCGGCAATCGAACGGCTGACCTATCAGCCGCCTGTCGAGGCAGCCACGCCCGAACACCCGCAATCCTGATCACAGAAGGAGGCACCCCATGGGGTCCTGGAACGATTTCAACGACGCGCAGAGCAACACCAACCTCATCCCGAAAGGCACGCTGGCCAAGGTGCGCCTGA
>JAACUH010000013.1 GCA_009993005.1 Rhodobacterales bacterium | reverse complement strand
CCTCCGACCCCCTGCTCCCGAAGCAGGTGCGCTACCAGGCTGCGCTACAGCCCGACCTTGGGTGCGGGTTAGTTGGTGTTGCGCCGCTTTGCAAGCGCTATGTAGCCCGGTGGCACACGGTTTGCCCGCTCGCGCAGGATCGAACTGATCCGCGCGGGCGATCCGGTTTCGCGGGGCGATTTGTTTTCCAGCACAGGCGTGTTGCGCGACACCCCGCCAATCGTTTCCCGCAGGACGATGTACAGCCCGCTGACAATGATGATTCCGGCGCCCACAAGGGTCAGCAGATCTGGGGTTTCGTCAAAAAACAGAATACCAAAACCCGCCGCCCAAAGAATCTGTGAATACTGCATTGGTGCCACGATCGCAGCATCGCCGGCGCGATAGGCTGCGATGATGAACAGCCCGGCGATGAACCCGAACAGGGAAATAACCCCAACCAACCCCAGATGTTCAATCGGCATGGGGCGATAGACGAAGGGCAGGATACAGGCCATCACCGCGAAATTGGCCACCATCGGATACAGCATCAGAACCGCGCTGCGTTCGTCGCGCCCGATCTTGCGCACGATGACCGAGGCGGTTGCGCTGCCCACTGCGGCGGTGATCGCCGCAACATGGCCCAGCGACAGGGGCGATGTGCCCGGTCGCAGCACGACCATGACCCCGATCATCCCCACGACAATGGCTGCCCAACGGTGCAGCCCCACCTTTTCGCCCAGGATCGGGATCGACAGGACAGTGATCAGCATCGGCGCCGCGAACAGGATCGCATAGGTTTCTGCCAATGGCAGGACCGAAAACGCATAAAAGGCGGAAAATCCGGTCAGCACCGCCGCCGCCGTGCGCAACGCCGTCCACCAGGGATGCACCGGGCGCAGGTGGCCCGAGGTGGCGTCGCGCATCAACATCAGGGTGGCCAGCGGAAAACTGAACAGAACCGAGAAAAAGATGATCTGAAACGGCGTGTAGTGGCCGCCCAAAACCTTTACGACCACATCGTGACTGGCGAATATGCCAAAGGAGATCAACGCCATCAACGCGCCCTTGATGTTGGATTTGGCGGAATCGATCACAGGTGCTGCCCCTCTGTTGTCGCCGTCCGTGTTCGGCCACTTGCAACGACGGGTCAAGGGTGGCTGCGGCAGAATTGGCCGTTTGTCGCCGTGTCGCTTGCGCCGTGCCGTTTCGCCCCGCCAAGCCCCGCCAAGCCGGGCCATTGACGCGGCTGCCGCGCCGTTTCACACTTTGGCATCACACCGGAAGGCCGCCATGCACCCCGCCCCTCAAACCTTGCATGATACGATGGATCCGGCGCGCGCCGCTGCCCTTTGGGCGACGCTGGCCTTGCCGGGTGCTGCGCCGGGGCAAGGCGCACCCTTGCCGCCATTCTTTCATCAGCTTTACTTCTGGTCGCCCGAGCCGCCGGGCCAGTTGGGCCGTGACGGGCATCCGGTGCGCGGCGGGCTGGTGCCCGAAATGGGGCTGCCCCGGCGGATGTGGGCGGGCGGGCGGCTGCGGTTTCACGCGCCGCTTGTTGCCGGGATACCAGCCATCAAGGTGACCACCCTGGAACAGGCCCGGCGCAAGTCCGGGCGCAGCGGCCCGCTGGGCTTTGTCACCTTGCGCCACGATCTGCACCAGAACGGCACCCTGTGCGTCACCGAACATCAGGATCTGGTCTATCGCCCCGAGGCCGCCCCCCCCGCCGCCCCCCCCGCCGCACCGGATGACGCGGCCGTCCAGCGCGCTGTCACCTTCGACAGCACGACGCTGTTTCGTTATTCCGCGCTTACCTTCAATGGTCATCGCATCCATTATGACATCGACTATGCGCGCGACGTGGAGGGTTACGCGGGTCTGGTCGTGCATGGCCCGCTGCTGGCCCAGCATCTGATGCTTATGGCAACCGATCTGCTGGGTCCGCTGGCCGCGTTCGATTTTCGGCTGACGGCACCGCTGATCTGTGGCGAACCGGCGGTTTTGTGTGCGAACGGCGGTCGGCTCTGGGTGCGCGGCCCCGATGGCCGGCAATGCGGCGTGGCCAACGCCACGGCGCGCTGACATCCGTACCGGGCGCCAAACAAAAATGTCGTGGCGCGTCAGCGCCTCCGCTGGATCAAACCCGGCCCATCAAACGGGGCGAAATCCGTCGGGAATGCCGTCGCGCCCGTCCAGCACCAGATCGGCCATGACCTCGGCCACCCTGGGTGCCATCCCGAACCCGATCTTGAAGCCGCCGTTGGCCACATAATGCCCCGGTCGCCCGGGCCAGCCCCCCAGAACCGGCGCGCGGCTGGCCGCCCGCGGCCGCACCCCGGCCCAACGCTGGATCACCGGCGCGCCGCGCAACACCGGAAAGGCCGTCAACGCCCGCTCCAATACATCGTCCAGCAAGGCGTCGGTGCCGGTGGGATCGTCGAACACCCGCTCACTGGTCGATCCGATGGCGACCGTGCCGTCGGCGTGGGGCACGATGTGCAGCCCATCGGCAAACAGTTGCGGTGCATGGCGCGCATCGAACCGCAACAGTGCCGCCTGCCCCTTCACGCCATTGCCCGCAGTTTCGCCCAGCGCGGCCAGCCCGGCCACCCCCGTGGCCCAGATCACCGCGCCCTGATCTTCGCCGTCGCGCTGAACCGGGCAACCTGCCCGTGCCAGCGCCAGCGCCAGCGCGCGGCACCCCTGCAACGGATGCACCCGCGCGCTCAGCGTGTCATGGATCAGCCAGCCCGTGGGCGATACCGGCGCCCAGTCGCCCTGGGCCGGGATCACCGTCCACTGCGCCCGTCCTTGCCACAGCGCCGCCGCCTCGACCGCACGCGTGCGCGCCAGATCCAGCGCGCGGTCATCTGCCACCGGCTGCAATCGCCCCGTCCGGCCATAACCCGAGGGTTGACCCGCCGCCGCCTCGACCGCACGCCAGAACGGTTCGGCCCGCAGCAGACTGTCGAACTGGAACGCCTTCTTGTCGTTCCACCTCTCGGGCGTGTGGGGGGCCAGCGCCCCGACGATGCCGCCCGACGCCCCCGCCGCCACGCCGCCCGGGTCGATCACTTGCACCTTTGCCCCGCGTTGCGCACAGGCCCAGGCCACCGACAGCCCGAAAATCCCCGCGCCGCGCACCGTTACATCGACCGTTGCCATTTCCGGCCCCCTTGCCCATTGTCCGCCTGAAGCAGCACGGACGGCATAGACCACCCCATGTCAGGCGACCAGTCCCACGAAATCGAATGGCGCGCCGGGCATTTGCCCGTGTCATTGCGGTTCGACGATCCGTATTTCTCGATCGACAACGGGCTGGCCGAGACGCGCCATGTGTTTCTGGCCGGAAACGGCTTGCCCGAGCGGTTTCGCGATGGGTTCCAGATCGCCGAACTGGGCTTTGGAACCGGGCTGAACCTGTTGGCGGCGCTGCATCTTTGGCGGGCCACCGGGCAGGCCGGCACGTTGCATTTCACCACCTTCGAGGCGTTTCCCCTGACCCCGGCCCAGATCACCGAAGCACACCGCGCCTTTTCCGAACTGGCCGTGCTGTCCGCCGAACTGGCGCCGTTGTGGCAGGCCGGGGCGGGGCGGTACGCCACCGGGGATCTGTGTTTCACGATGGTGCCCGGCGATGCCCGCGTCAGCCTTCCCGCCTGGGCGGGTGCCGCCGACGCATGGTTCCTTGACGGGTTTTCTCCCGCAAAGAACCCCGAACTGTGGTCGCCCGAGCTGATGGCGCAGGTGGCGCGGCACACCGCCCCCGGCGGCACCGCCGCCACCTACACCGCCGCGGGCCATGTGCGCCGGGCGCTGGCTGCGGCCGGATTCACCGTCGCCCGCGGGCCGGGATTCGGCCGCAAACGCCACATGACCACCTGCACGATGGAGGCCGCCCGATGACGCGCAACGACACCCGCCTCGGCGTTATGCTGATGGTCGGGGCCATGGCCGTGTTTGCCAGCCAGGATGTGCTGTCGCGCCACCTCGCCGGGGAATACAACGTCTGGATGGTGGTGATGATCCGGTACTGGTTCTTTGCCGCCTTTGCGCTGTCCATCGCCGCGCGCCGGGCCGGGGGCCTGCGCGCCGCCGCCCACAGTGCGCAGCCGATCCTGCAATGTTTTCGGGGTGTCCTGCTGGCCGCGGAAATCTGTGTGATGGTCACCGCCTTTGTCTATCTCGGTCTGGTCGAGGCACATGCGATCTTTGCCAGCTATCCGCTGCTGGTCGCCGCCCTGTCGGGGCCGGTGCTGGGCGAAGTGGTGGGCTGGCGGCGCTGGGCGGCGATCGGTGTGGGGTTCATTGGTATCATGGTGATCCTGCAACCCGGCTCGGCTGTGTTCAGCCCGGCCGCCCTGATCGCCCTGTGCGCCGCGCTGATGTTTGCGGTTTATGCGCTTCTCACCCGCTATGTTGCGCGGGCAGACACCAGCGCGACCAGTTTCTTCTACACCGGCACCATGGGCGCTGTGGCGATCACCCCGGTGGGCCTGTGGTACTGGCAAGGGATGAGCGCGCCGGACTGGGGCTGGATGGCGCTGTTGTGTGTCATGGGGGCCTTGGGGCATTGGCTGTTGATCAAGGTCTACGAGGTGGCCGAGGCCAGCGCGGTACAACCCTTCGCCTATCTGCAACTGGTGTTCGCGGCGTCGCTGGGGGTGCTGGTGTTTGGCGAAGCGTTGCGCCCTGCTGTCGTTGTCGGTGTGCTGATCGTGGTAAGCGCCGGGCTGTTCACGCTTTGGCGGGAAAATCAGGCGCGTCGCAGGGCGGCACGGTGAGGCAAATCGCGCACGGATGGCGGCTGTGCCGGTTGCCACCACCCGCCGAAGTTTCTAGGCTGCCGCGCAATCGCAGCAGACGGAGATGGGCATGACACAGCGCACTGAAATCCACGGGCTCAGGGTCGATACGGCGCTGGCCGAGTTCATTGATGCCAAGGCCCTGCCAGGCACCGGGGTTGACCGTGACGGGTTCTGGGAAGGTTTTTCTATGATGTTGCACGATCTGGCGCCACAAAACCGCGCTCTGCTGGACAAGCGCGATACGCTGCAGGCGCAGATCGACCAATGGCACATCGCCCGCCGGAACCAGCCCCACGACCACGAGGCCTACAAGGCGTTTCTGGAACAGATCGGGTATCTTCTGCCCGAGGGCGGCGATTTTCAGATCGACACCGCCAACACCGACCCCGAAATCGCATCGGTTCCGGGGCCGCAACTTGTGGTGCCGATAACCAATGCCCGCTATGCTCTGAACGCCGCCAATGCCCGCTGGGGCAGCCTGTATGACAGCTTGTATGGCACCGATGCCATGGGCACCCTGCCCCCCAGAGGCGGCTATGACCGCGGGCACGGGGCGCGCGTCGTGGCGCGGGCGCGGGTGTTTCTGGACGAGGCGTTTCCGATCACCGGGGGCAGTCATGCCGATGCCCGCCGTTATCATGTGCGCGACGGCGCGCTGCTGGTGGATGGAATGCCTCTGATGGACCCGGCCAGATTTGCCGGCTATCGCGGCCACCCCAAGGCGCCCGACGCGGTGCTGCTGGTCAATCACGGGCTGCATGTCGAACTGGTGTTCGACCGCACCCATTTCATGGGCAGTCACGATCAGGCGGGTCTGGCCGACGTGCGGCTGGAAAGCGCCGTGTCAGCGATCATGGATTGCGAAGATTCTGTGGCCTGTGTCGATGGCGAAGACAAGACGCAGGCCTATGCCAATTGGCTGGGTCTGATGAAGGGCGATCTGACCGACACCTTCGACAAGGGCGGCAGACAGGTGACGCGCCGCCTGGCCGCCGACCGCACCTATAGCGCGCCGGACGGGGGCGAGATCACCATCAAGGGCCGTGCCCTGATGCTGATCCGCAATGTCGGGCACCTGATGACCACCCCGGCGATCCTCGATCGCGATGGCAACGAGGTGTTCGAGGGGCTGATGGACGCCATGATCACCACCCTGATCGCCATGCACGACCTGAAGCAGGATGGCGGCAATTCGCTGCATGGCTCGGTTTATGTCGTCAAGCCCAAGATGCACGGCCCGGATGAGGTGGCCTTTGCGGTCAGGACGTTCGACAGTGTGGAACAGATTTTGGGTCTGCCTGCCAACACCGTCAAGCTGGGCATCATGGATGAGGAACGGCGCACGTCGGTAAATCTGAAGGAATGCATCCGCGCCGCGAAATCGCGGGTGGCCTTCATCAACACCGGGTTTCTTGACCGCACCGGTGACGAAATCCACACCAGCATGGAGGCCGGGCCGTTCAGCCGCAAGGATTTCATCAAGCGCAAGGCATGGATCGGGGGATACGAAACCCAGAACGTCGATATTGGTCTGGAATGTGGCCTGTCGGGCAAGGCGCAGATCGGCAAGGGCATGTGGGCGATGCCCGATCTGATGGCGGCGATGCTGGAACAGAAGATCGAGCATCCCAAATCGGGTGCCAATTGTGCCTGGGTGCCATCGCCCACCGCCGCCACGCTGCACGCGCTGCACTACCACAAGATAGACGTGTTTGCGGTGCAAAAACGCCTGTTGGCCGGCGGACGTCGGGCCCATGTGGATTCCGTGCTGGACATTCCCGTCGCCGCCTATCGCAACTGGACCGAGGCGCAGATCCTGCATGAGGTGGAACAAAACGCCCAGGGTATTCTCGGCTATGTCGTGCGCTGGGTGGATCAGGGCGTTGGTTGTTCCAAGGTGCCCGACCTGAACAACGTCGGCCTGATGGAAGACCGCGCCACCTGCCGCATCTCGGCTCAGCATATCGCCAACTGGATGCACCATGACGTTGTCTCGCGCGATCAGGTGCGCCGCATGATGGAAAAAATGGCGGCGGTGGTTGATGGGCAGAACGCGGGCGATCCGGCCTATCGCCCTATGGCACCGGGGTTTGACGGCATCGCCTATCAGGCGGCCTGCGATCTGGTGTTTCAGGGCCGCGAACAGCCCTCGGGCTATACCGAGCCTGTGCTGCACGCGCGGCGCTTGCAACTGAAAGCCCGCTGAGGCGCATGGTCAACGGCGATGCGCCCGACACCGCCCTGCGGCGCAATGCCGTGGCGGCCCGTTCTGTTTTGACAGCACGCGCGCCGGTCCGACGGGGCCGCGCCCGATGACGAAGTCCCGCCCGCTGTGGGTGGTGTTGGGCGCGGTGATCCTGGTGTTTCACCTGGGTCTGGTCGCCTATGGTCTTGTGCCCAATCTGGTGGCGCGGCCGCTGCATATGGCGGTGATCCTGCCCTTTGTCTTTGTGGCCGGGGCGGCCAGAGGCCGGGCAAAGCTGTCGGGCACGGTGATTGCCGCTGTGGGTATCGCCTGTTGTGGGTGGATCGCCTGGAACCACGGCGCCCTGCGCAACCAGTACGGGTTCCTCGAAAGCGGCGGGCAGGTGGCGATGGCGCTGACCCTGCTGGCGATCGCAATGGAAGGGGCGCGGCGGATGATCGGCTGGCCTTTGCCTTTGGTCGCGCTGGCCGCGTTGCTGTACGGGCTGTTTGGCCAGTATGTTCCGGGTGAATTCGGCCATTCCGGCACGCCGCTGCGCAGCTTCCTGGGCACCCTGACCATTGCCGAGGGGGGGCTGTGGGGCAGCCTGACGGGCGTGTCCGTCGGGGTTGTGGCGGTGTTCGTGATCTTTGGCGCGGTGCTGAACGCCGGTGAAGCGGGACAGGGGTTCATGAACGTTGCCGCCGCCGCAGCCGGGCGGCTGAACGGCGGCGCGGCCAAGGTTTCGGTGCTGTCCTCGGCGCTGTTCGGCTCGATCTCGGGGTCGGCCAGCGCCAATGTGGCCAGCACCGGTGCAATCACCCTGCCCGCGATGACCCGGCTGGGATACCCGAAACGGCTGGCTGGCGCGGTCGAGGCCGTGGCCTCGTCGGGTGGGCAGATCATGCCGCCACTGATGGGTGCGGGGGCCTTTGTGATGGTTGAGCTGACGGGTGTGCCCTATGCGCAGATCATGATTGCCGCAATCCTGCCGGCGATCCTGTATTTCCTGGCGGTCTGGATGGGCATCAACGCCTATGCCCAGCGCACGCCGCTGCGCGGTGTTCCGGCGGACCAGCGCCCGACACGACGGGCGGTTGCGATCACATCGGGGTTTTTCGCGGTGCCCTTCGCGGTGCTGCTGCTGGCGATGTTCGGCTTTGGCTTCACGCCGCAATATGCCGCCGCGCTGGCGGTTCTGGTGGGCATGGGCGCATTGTTCTTCGACGTGCGGCCGGGGTTCGACTTTGCCCAGGGGCTGACCCGGCTGGCCGATGCCTGCATTGCTGTCGGGCGGCAGGTGGCGATGATCGGCGCGATCATTCTTTGCGCGTCGATCGTTGTCGGGGTGCTGGGCATCACCGGGCTTGGGGTCAAGCTGACGTCGGTGATCCTGTCGGGATCGGGGGGGGCGCTGTGGCCTGCGTTATTGCTGACCGCGCTGGCCTGCCTGTTGCTGGGAATGGAGGTGCCGACGACGGCGGCTTATGTGATCTGTGTCTCGGTGGCTGGCCCGGCTCTGATCCAGCTGGGGTTGCAACCGTTGCAGGCCCATCTGTTCGTGTTCTGGTTCGCCCTTCTGTCGACGATCACCCCGCCGGTCTGTGGCGCGGTGTTCATTGCGGCGGGGATGGTGGGCGAAAACTGGCTGAAGGTGGCGGTCACGTCAATGGCGCTGGGCGTCGGGCTGTATCTGATACCGCTGGGGATGATCGCCAACGAAAACCTGATTCGTCTGGCCAGCCATCCGGTGCTGGCGCTGTGGGCTTTCGTGCGGGTCGGGGTGGGGCTGAGCCTGGTGTCCTATGGGCTGATCGGCGCGGGTGGGCCGGTGCGGCGTGGCGCGCTGGTGCTGGCCGGTCTGGCGGCAATGTTCGTGAACGCAGCACTTTAGGCCCGGGCTTTTCCCCCGGCTGGGGCGCTCTCGGGCCACACGATCCTTGAGCGATAGCAGAAAATTTCAAAACGAAACTCAGCCGTCGGGATCGTCGCGCAGCAGTGCCTCCAACCCGCTGCGATAATCCGGATACAGCAGGGTTACCCCCAGTTCAGTCTTGATGCGGGTGTTGTCCACGCGTTTTGACTCGGCATAGAAACTGCGCGCCATCGGCGTCATCTCGGCCTCGTTGAACGGCACGGCGGGCGGCACCGGCAGGCCAAGCAGAATGGCCGCATGGGCGATCACGTCTTCGGGCGGTGCCGGATCGTCATCACACAGATTATAGATTGCGCCGGGATTGGGCCGGTCGATCGAGGCGGCCAGGACTTGGGCAATGTCATCGGCATGAATGCGTGAAAACACCTGATCCGGTTTGATGATCCGCCGCGCCGTGCCGTCGCGCACCTTGGCAAAGGGGCCACGTCCGGGGCCGTAGATGCCCGCCAGACGAAAGATGTGCAGCGGCAAACCGGTTTGCGCGGCCAGCGCCTGCCACTGTGATTCGGCCAGAACCCGGTGCCGGCCCCGGCGGGTGCCCGGGGTCAGTGGCGTGGTTTCATCGACCCAGCCGCCATCGTGGTTGCCATAAACCCCGGTGGTGGACAGATAACCGACCCAGGCCAGATGCGGCGCGGCTTTTGCGATGTCATCGGCCAGCGCGGCCAGCACCGGATCGCCGGTATCGTCCGGCGCGGTCGAGATCAACAGGTGGGTGGCCCGCTGAAGAGCGTCGCGCAGATCGCAACCGGGCCAGACATGCGCCGCTATGCCGGTTCTGGACAACGCCGCCGCCTTGTCGGGGCTGCGCGTTGTGCCGGTGATCTGCCAACCCCGAGGCAACAGAAGGCGAGCGAGGGCCTGTGCCGAAAACCCATGGCCAAAGCTGAGAAGGTGATGTGTCATGAACCCCAACTTGTCGCGTTTGTCGCCGGGGGCAAGGGGGAACGGCACCCACCAGCCCGCACCGACACCAGCTATACCAACGGCCCTGATCTCTGACCGCTTTGGCGTAGTCGCGGTTGGAGATGGATCGGGCGGTAAGAGGTGGTCTTGGATTTTCGACCAGTTTTATGCCGCGCAGCGCTCTGACTTTGGTTTCATGTCACGCAGCAAGCCTCAATCGTGGTTCCTG
>JAACUH010000120.1 GCA_009993005.1 Rhodobacterales bacterium | reverse complement strand
GATCACGTTCTCGGGTCCGGAGTTCGCGGATTTCGACCCCGCTGACGGCCCGTCGATATTCAATTTCACCCAGACGCAGGAAGGGGTCGAAATCACCACGGCCCCGGCCCTGACGCCGTTGATCGCCATCAGTTCCGGCAGCGCCGATCTGCCCGGCGCCACGCTGCGCGAGCAGACCGTGAACTTCGTGTCGGACGTGGGCGCCGGGGGCGCAGCCCAATATGTCACAGGCGTTGCATCCAAGACCTACACGAATGCGACCATCGCCGGGACCGACATTCCCGATACTGATCTCGACCTGATCCACCAGACCGAACGCTCGGCGGTCGATGCCGACAAGTGGGGCTATTCCATACCCGTCGCGAACGGCGACTATCTGATCGATCTGATCTTTGCCGAGATCTACCACGGCGTCGCGACTGCGGCGGCAAACGCGGTTCCCGGCAAGCGGGTGTTCGACATCTTCCTCGAGAACGCCCTTGTCGAACCCAACTTCGACATCATCGCCGCCGCTGGCGGCGCGGCGACGGAGGTCATCAAGACCTATCAGGTCACTGTCGCCGACGGCGTTCTGAACATCGAATTCGACGCGTCGGTCAACCAGGCCAAGATCAGCGGCCTTGTCGTCTGGGAGGTTGGCGGAACATTCGTTCCCCCCGCCGACACCACGGCGCCGGTCATCGAGTCGGTCTTTGTGGAGAATCTGCAGGGCCAGCAGGATGGCGAACGCTTCGCGACCCTGGTCCTGAACGACGACACCGGCTTCAACAGCGCCGATTTTTCTGGCCTGACTGGATCAGAGCTGACCTTCACCGGCATCGTGCCGATAAGCGTTTCGGCGCCGGCTGTCACGCTGTCGGCCGACGGGAAGACCGCCACGCTGGTCTACACGCTGACGGCCGCCGACAATTCCTGGCCGAACGGCGTCGGCCAGATCGCCGTCGCGGCGGGGGCCTATGGCGACGCGGCGGGCAACGACAGCCCGGCGGCGCAGGCCGCCTTCGTGCTGCAGAACAATCTGAGCAGTCTGGAGCGCGGCGACGTCGTGCGCGCGATCAACGTCGGCACCACCGATGCGACGCCCGGCTCGCTTGACCCCGATCAGCTTGACGGCGGGCTCGAGGACAACAACCGCTATGGCGGGGCGATCACGTCCGACAGCCTTATCACCGACGCTTCCGGCAACCCGATCGCCTTCGAGGCCGACAACAACGCCTGGTACACCAGCCCCAAGACCAACGCGCAGCTCAACGCCAACGTCGACGGCCAGTCCGGCGGCACCGGCAGCAACGGCGGCGGCGTCGATCTCGACGGCTCGGCCTATCACACCTATCGCGACAGCGCGGCGGGCAGCTGGACGGCCACCTACTCCGGCTTCGCGCCGGGCGCCTACATCGTCGAGTTGCATTTCGCCGAACTGTTCCACGCCACCGGCGGACAGCGGCAGGGCGACTTCACTCTCAACGGCCAGGTGCTGGCGCTGGACTTCGACCCCTTCACCGTCGCCGGAGGCGCGGACAAGCCGACCTTCCTGCGCCAGGCCGTGACCGTCACCGATGGGAACATCGTCATCGGCGTCAGCAAGGACACCGGAGAGCCCGGCTTCAGCGCCATCGTCGTCTATGAGGCGGCCGACCCCAGCCTGCCGCCGACGATCTCGGTCGCCGACGCGCAGGCCGTCGAGGGCGGCGATGCCGTGGTCACCTTCACCCGGACCGGCGATCTGGCCGAGGAGGTGACGATCACCTTCGTCGTCACCCCCGGCGCCGCCACCGGAGACGACTACACAGCCCCGGCGCAGACGACGGTTGTCATCCCCGCCAACCAGGGTTCGGCCAGCATCACGATCCCGATCATCGATGACACGCTTGAGGAACCGGCCGAGACCTTCACCGTCTCGATCCTGTCGGCCACGAACGCCTCGAACAATGCCGTCGTCGCCGACCCTGTCGCAACCGTCACCATCGCCGCGAGCGACAACAGCCTGCAGATCCCGGCTGGCGGCGCAATTCTCGATTTCGACTTCGAGACCCCCGGCGCCCCGCTGGTCGTGGGCGGCTTCGACGGCGTGCTGGGCGGGCCGGGCGCGCTTGAGGCGGCCAAGGCGACGATCATCGACGGCAAGCTGAAGGTGCTCAGCTCGGACGGCGACCTGTCGCAGCCGGGCCAGACCGACAGCAAGAACGACTTCGTCAAGACCGTCGACGTCTCCGACGCTGCGCTGACCGAGCTTTACCTGACCACCCAGTTCGACAACCCGTTCACCGAGGCATTCCTGACTTCGCGCAGTATCGTCGATGGCGTTGTCGCGAACTACGCCCAGCAGGGCATCGTGATCGCCGTCGACAACGATCTGGTGGCGCAGAATTCCGGCGAGTTCGT
>JAACUH010000088.1 GCA_009993005.1 Rhodobacterales bacterium | reverse complement strand
CCACGCCCGAAGCCCTGCCCGAAGCCCTGCCCGAAGCCCTGCCCGAAACCATGACCGGGGCCACAACCGAGGCGACGGACGGGTCCACAACCGAAGGTGAGGCCGTGGCGCCAGAGACGGCGCCCGAAACCGACCTCGCCGCGACGCAGGGCCCCGCATCGGACATGCCCGCAGATACCGTCGTCGCCGAGGCGACCGGCCCCGGCGTCACACAGAACAGCCAGACCGTGCAGGCCCCGGACCCGGCGCCGCTGGCTGGCGCGGATCCCGCGAGCGACCCTGAAAACCCGGCCGCGCCGGATAGCGCAATCGCCGCGCTTTCCGTCGAAACCTCGCCAGCGACACCCCCCGAGACTGCGCCGGCGGCAGGCAGCGAGGTTGCGCCGGCGGCAGCCCCCGAGGTTGCGCCGGCGACAGGCAGCGGGGTTGCGCCGGCGGCAGCCCCCGAGGTTGCCCCCGACACCACCCCCGACACCGCCCCCGACACCACCCCCGACACCGCCCCCGACACCATCCCCGACACCGCGCCCGAAGTTGCCGACAGCACGGCGCCGCTTGTCACGCCTGTTGCCGACACTGCGGACAATATCGCCCTGCCGGTGGCCGATGACCCGGTGCGCCCGCCAGTGCTGATCGCCGATGCGGCAGGCGTGCGGGTCCTGCAACCCGCGCTTGGCGCCGGGTCCACGCCGGAAGTGCTCGCGACCGTGGCACTCGACGCGATCGCCTATGACGCCGCGGGCGGTGTTGTGCTGTCAGGGCGCGCGGTCGGCGGTGGCCTCGTGCGGGTCTATGTGGACAACCGGCCCATGGGTAGCGCCGTGGTCGGCGAGGACGGCCGCTGGGCCCATGACCTTCCCGAGGTCGCGCCGGGCGTCTACACCATGCGGATCGACCAGATCGACCTGTCCGGCCGCGTCCTGTCGCGCATCGAGACCCCCTTCAAGCGCGAAGAACGCGCGGCCATCGCCGCCGCCATGGCCGAGGAAACCGCGGCCGAGGATTTCACCGTCGCGGTGCGGGTCGTGCAGCCCGGCAATACGCTCTGGGCCATCGCGCGCGACCGCTACGGTGACGGCATCCTTTATGTTGCCGTGTTCGAGGCCAACCGCGACCGCATCCGCAACCCTGACCTGATCTATCCCGGTCAGGTCTTTGTGCTGCCCGAGATTGCGCAGGAATAGGGCGCCCCGCTCTGGCTATCGCGGCGCCGCGGGATTAGGTAACCGCAACACGACAAAGCGGGGCCCGGGATGCGGCGACTGACAAAGACCGACAAGAACCTCTCTGATGCGCGCATCAGCGGCTGGCGCACGATCCGCAAGGTGGCGCCCTATCTCTGGCCGCAAGGGCAGAACTGGGTCAAATGGCGGGTCTCTCTTGCGCTGCTGATGCTTTTTGTGGCCAAGATCGTCGCCGTCGCCTCGCCATTGCTCTATAAATGGGCGGTGGACAGGCTGGGCGGTGACAGCAGCGGGCCGGCGATGCTGATGGCGCTGGGCGCGGTCGGGCTGACGGTGGCCTACGGGCTCGCGCGGCTGGGCAATATCGGCTTTCAGCAGTTGCGCGACGTGGTCTTTGCCAAGGTCGGCCAGCGCGCGCTGCGGATGCTCGCGCTCGAGACGTTCCAGCATATCCACCGCCTGTCGATGCGCTACCACATCACGCGCAAGACCGGCGGGCTGAGCCGGATCATCGAACGCGGGGTCAAGGGCGTGGATTTCCTGCTGCGCTTCCTGCTGTTTTCCATCGGGCCGCTGGTGCTCGAGCTGCTGATGATCGCGGCCGTGCTCTTTTTCCTCTTTGATGTCTGGTATCTGGCGGTCGTGGTTCTCACCATCGCGCTTTACGTCTGGTTCACCTTTGCGGTGACAGAATGGCGCGTGAAGATCCGCAAGGAGATGAACGATCAGGACACCGACGCCAATCAAAAGGCCATCGACAGCCTGCTGAACTTTGAAACCGTCAAGTATTTCGGTGCCGAGGGCTGGGAGGCCGCGCGCTATGACCGCGCGATGGAGCGCTACGAGGCGGCGGCGCTCAAGACCAGCTATTCGCTGGCCTTCCTCAACTTTGGTCAGGGGTTCCTGATCACCGCAGGGCTGGTGATCGTGATGGTGATGGCGGCCGTGGGCGTGCAGAACGGCGCGCTGACGGTGGGCGATTTCGTGATGGTCAACGCCTACATGATCCAGATCACCATGCCGCTGAACTTTCTCGGCACCGTTTACCGCGAGATCCGGCAGGCGCTGGTCGATATGGGCGAGATGTTCGACCTGCTCGAACAGCCGGCAGAGGTGGTGGACCGGCCCGGTGCCCGGCCGCTCGAGGTGCGCGGCGGCGAGGTGGTGCTCGACGATGTCCATTTCGCCTATGAGGCCGACCGCGCGATCCTGCGCGGCGTGTCGCTGCGCGTGGGGCCGGGCGAGACGGTGGCGATCGTCGGCTCGTCGGGGTCGGGCAAATCGACGATCGGGCGGCTCCTGTTCCGCTTTTATGATGTCACCACCGGCGCGTTGCGCATCGACGGGCAGGATATCCGCGAGGTGACACAAGAGAGCCTGCATGCCCAGATCGGCGTGGTGCCGCAGGATACGGTGCTCTTCAACGACACCATCCTTTACAACATCGCCTATGGCCGCGCGGGGGCCAGCCGCGAGGACATCGAGGCCGCGGCGAAGGCCGCCAAGATCCACGACTTTGTCCAGAGCCTGCCGCAGGGCTATGACACCGCCGTGGGCGAACGCGGGCTCAAGCTGTCGGGCGGCGAAAAGCAGCGCGTGGGCATCGCGCGCACGCTGCTCAAAAACCCGCCGATCCTGCTGCTCGACGAGGCGACGAGCGCGCTCGACACCCAGACCGAGATGGAAATCCAGGCCGAACTCAAGGCGATGGGGCAGGGGCGCAGCGTGATCACCATCGCGCACCGGCTCTCCACCATTGCGGATGCGGACCTGATCGTGGTGCTCGAAGAAGGGGTGATCGTGGAGCAGGGCAGGCATGACGACCTGCTCGCGCGCGGCGGGCGCTACGCGCATCTGTGGCTGCGCCAGCAAGAGGGCGAGGACGAGGCGCAGGTCGCCGCGCAGTGATTGTCAGACATACCGGGTTGCGCTAAGGCTGCGCGGCCCGGTGCCGCTGGCCGGGTTTCCCTGACAAGGTGACCCGATGCAACCCTCTCTCTTTCGCACCGCGCTGGTGCTCGGCCTCCTCTCGGCCGTCGGCCCCTTTACCATCGACATGTATCTGCCCGCGATGCCCGCCATCGCCGAGGATCTGGGCGGCACCATCGCCGCGACCCAGGCCACGCTGACGGGCTATTTCATCGCCTTTGGCCTCGCGCAGCTCATCTATGGCCCGATGGCCGACCAGATCGGGCGCAAGCCACCGATCTACATCGGGATGGCGGTGTTCATCCTGGGCTCGGTCGGCTGTGCGCTGGCGCCGTCGATCGGCTGGCTGACGGCGGCCCGTGCCGTGCAGGGCCTTGGCGCCGCGGCGGTCATGGTGATCCCCCGCGCGATCATCCGCGACATGCATACGGGCATCGAGGCGACGCGGTTGATGGCGCTGTTGATGCTGGTGATCTCGGTCTCGCCGATGCTGGCGCCGCTGGCGGGGGCGGGGATGCTCGCACTGGGAAGCTGGCGCCTGATCTTCTGGGCGCTCTGCGGCGCGGCGGTGCTGAGCCTGCTGCTCACCGTGCTCGCGCAGCCCGAGACGCTGCGGCCCGAGAACCGCCGCCCGGTCAACCTTGGCTCGCTGCTGCAAGGCGCGGGCGTGCTGTTGCGCGATCCGGTGTTCATGGGGCTGACCTTTGTCGGCGGCTTCGGCATGGCGAGCTTTTTCGTGTTCATCGCCAGCGCGTCCTTTGTCTATTCGGGGCAGTTCGGCCTGTCGCCGACCGGCTTTGGCTTGGCCTTTGCGGCCAATGCGCTGGGCTTTATCGGCGCGTCGCAATTCGCGGCGCCGCTGGGCGCGCGGTTCGGGATGGTGGGGGTGATGCGGCTGGCGGTGATCGGCTTTGTGCTGTTCACCACGCTGCTGCTCGCCGTCGCGCTGGTCGGTCTGGCGACGCTGCCGGTCATCATCGTGCTTCTGGTCCTGGGCAACGCCTGCCTCGGCCTCGTGATCCCCACGACGATGGTGATCGCGCTCGACGGGCATGGCGACATCGCGGGGCTCGCCTCGTCGCTGGGCGGCACGCTGCAGATGCTGGCGGGGGGCGCGATGATCGCGCTGGCGGGGCCGTTCTTTGACGGCACCGCCCTGCCGATGATTGCGGCGATCTGGGTCTGCGCCTCGGCGGCGCTGGCGCTCGCGCTCTGGGTGCTGCCCCGCATGGCGCGTCAGGCGGGGGCCAGCCCCGCCTGACAGGTTATTCCGCCGCGCGCAGCGGCAGGTTCACGGCAACAGGGGCGGCGGGCTGTGGCGCCGCGTCCTCGGGTTCGGTCCAGATGAACTCGGGCGCCTTGATCCGCCGGGCCTCGCGCGCCAGAGCCCAGTCCTGCGCCGCGCGGCTGCCACGGCCAAAGGACATCCGCGCGAGCAGTTGCGCCAGCCAGCGGGCATAGGTCGTGATCCAGACCCGCAGCGCCAGCATCGAGGGCGTGAACACCAGCGTCAGGACCGTGGCGATGCCGAGGCCGAACACCACGGCGGTCGCGAGCTGCTTCCACCACAGCGCGGTCGGGCTGTCGATGCTGTAACCGCCGTTGATGAAGTCGAGCGAGAGCCCGAACATCATCGGCGCAAGGCCCGCCATCGTGGTGATGGTGGTCAGCAGCACCGGGCGGATACGATCCTCGGCGGTGCGGGTGATCGCCTCGGTCCGGGGCATGTATTTGCTGTATTCCTGATAGGTGTCGATCAGCACGATATTGTTGTTCACCACGATCCCGGCGAGCGCCACGATCCCCGTCCCGGTCATGATGATCGAGAAGGTCTGGTCCATCACCAGCATCCCGATCAGCACCCCCGCCGTGGACAGGATCACCGCGAGCAGCACCAGCACCGAATTGTAGAAGCTGTTGAACTGCGCGAGCAGGATGATGAACATCAGCATCAACGCGCCGGCAAAGGCGCTGGCGAGGAACGCACCCGATTCCGCCTGATCGGCCTGATCGCCGGTCCACTGCCAGCTGACCGATGCCGGCAGGGGGTTGGTGCCCAGCCATTCGGTGATCAGCGCGATGCGTTCATTGGCATTGACCGGCACACGGATCAGCGTGCCGTCATCCACGCCCGCCACGATGACCGGGTCGGCATCGGCTTGCGCCTCGGGCATCACGCGCGCCTCGCCGCTGGCCTTGTCGGTGATCCGCACAAGGCCCGGCGCCACATCGGCCAGCACGTCGAAATAGCGCTGCCCGTCGATGCGGTTGATCTCGCCCAGCTTGGCCACCGGCGTGCGGGTGATGAAGTTCGACAGCGGCACAAGCCCGTCGGGCGTGCGCACGCGCAGGCTGTCGAGAGTGGACAGCACCCGGTCCTGTTCGGGCAGGCGCACGCGGATCTCGATCTCTTCGTCAGAGCTGTCCACGCGCATCGTGTCGAGCAGAAGCCCGCGCGTGACAAGCTGCACCATCCCGCCCACGGTCGCCACATCGGCGCCATAGCGGCCGGCCGCCTGCACATCCACGTCGATCTGCCAGTCGATCCCGGGCAGGGGGCGGGTGTCATCGACCAGCGTCATGCCGGGCAGCGACTGGACATAGTCGCGGGCGGTGGCGGTGGCGGCCAGCAGATCCTCCCAGCTGTCGCTTTTCAGGCGCAGGTGCACCGGCTTGGACGCGCCCGGCCCCATCGACAGGGTGACGATCTGGGTCTGGATGCCGGGGATCTGGTCAAGCTGTTCCTGGAGCCGGTCGATCACGGCATTGCCGTCGAGGATGGCGAGGTCGATGCCAAGCTGGCGCGCCAGCGCCGGGCGGTCGTCCCATGGCACCATCTCGATCTGGAGCTGGCCGATGGCATCCTTGGGCCCGCTCGCGCCCCCGGTGTTGGTGTTGAGCCCGCCGGCCCCGGCAAAGGCAAAGATGCTCTGCACGCCGGTCGTGTTCAGCGCGACCTCTTCGACCTGCGCCACCAGCGCGTCCTTTTCGGGCAGCGACAGGTTGCCGCGCGCCTGAACATAGATGATCGACTGTTCCGGCTCGGTCGCGGTAAAGAACTCCACCCCGTTGGAATGCTTGCCGAAATAGGTAAAGGTCGTGACCACGAACACACCGATGGCCCCGATCACCACGATCGGCATGATCGGATTGCCCGCGATCAGGTGGATGACCCATCCGAACGGGCTGCGACGATAGCCTGCGCGGATGCGGCGCGCCTTGCGTTCGATCGAGGCCGCGCCCAGCGTGATCGAGGTGAGTATGCCGCCCAGCAGGAACAGCGCCATCCCCGGCAGCGAGGCCATCAGGCCCGAGGTCTGCACGGCCTGCCCGGTCAGGTAGGCGGGGTTGAGCGTGAGCATCGCGCCGACAAAGATCAGCATCATCGACGGCGGCACCAGCAGGGCCCGCACGATCCAGGGCAGCCGCGCCTTGAGCCAGTCAGAGCTGCTGCCAAAGCTGCGGCTCATCCGCCCGGTGACGCCGCCCATGACCGGCAGATAGACCAGCGCGACGACCAGCGAGGCGGTGAGCACAAAGATCAGCGTGACCGGCAGCATCCCCATGAACTGCCCCGCCACGCCCGGCCAGAACAGCATCGGCAGGAAGGCGCAGAGCGTCGTCGCGGTGGAGGACACGACCGGCCAGAACATCCGCTTGGCCGCCTCGACATAGGCATGCATCGGGCCGGTGCCTTCCTCGATGCGTTTGTCGGCATATTCGACGACCACGATGGCGCCATCGACCAGCATCCCCACGGCGAGGATCAGGCCGAACATCACGATGTTGGAAATCGTGATGTCGAGCATGGCCAGCAGCGCAAAACACAGCAGGAACGAGGTCGGGATCGCAAAGCCCACCAGCAGCGCCGCACGGGTGCCCAGCGAGGCCAGCACCACGATCATCACCAGCGCGATGGCGGTCAGCACCGACCCTTCGAGCTGGCTCACCATCGAGGCGACGCCGGTGCTCTGGTCGTTCGAGATGCCCACCGTGATCGCCGCGCGCATGTCCTCGGGCCAGCTTGCGCGTTCGGCCTCGACCACCTCGCGCACCACGGCGGCGGTGTCGATGATGTTGAATCCGCGCCGCTTGACCACCTGCAACGCGACCGTCGTCTCGCCGTTGAAGCGCGCGGTGCTCTTCCTGTCCTCGAAGGTAAGGTTGATGAGGGACAGATCGCCGAGTGTCACCACCCGGTCGCCCTGCGTCTTGACCGGCAGGTTGTAGACATCGCGTGGGTCGCTGAAGGACGAGGGGATCTTGACCGCAAAGGCGCCCTGCGCCGAATCGACCTCGCCCGCGGCGATCAGCAGGTTGTTGTTGGTCACCACGCCGATCAGTTCGGCCGCCGTGACGTTATAGGCCTCGAGCCGCAGCGGATCGATGATCACCTCGAGCATCTCGTCGCGCTGGCCGGTCAGGCTCGCCTCGAGCACGGAATCGAGCGCCTCGATCCGGTCCTGCATCGATTTGGCCACCTGCACCAGCGTGCGCTCGGGCACGGCGCCGGTGATGTTCACGATCATGATCGGGAATTCGGAGAAATTGATCTCGTTGATCGAATACTGGTCCGCGCCTGCGGGAAAACTGCCTTCGGCAGCCGACATCGCGTCGCGCACATCGGCCATCGTCTTGGTCTTGTCCCAGCCGAACTCGAACTCGAGCGCGACGCCGGCATAGCCTTCGGATGCGGTCGCGGTCATGGTCTTGAGCCCGTCGAGATCGCCCAGTTCCGTCTCCATCGGGCGCACCAGCAGCGTTTCGGCATCCGCCGCCGAAATGCCGGGGAAGGGGACCGAGACGAACAGCGCCGGAATGTCGATATCGGGCGCGCCTTCCTTGGGCAGGCCCACGTAGGCGTAGCCGCCCGCGGCCAGCGACAGGGCGATAAAGGCGATGATCATCCGGGCGCGGGAGGCGGCCCAATCAACGATACCGGTCATCTCAGTTTGCCTCGCGGAATGTGGGGTTGACGGGAACGCCATCGATCACGAATTCCTGACCGACGACGATGATATCGACCTTGTCGGGCAGTCCGGCGACCCAGACGCCCTGCGGCGTGTCGCGCACGAGCGTGACCGGCAGGAAAGCGGCCGTGCGCGTGTCGCTGATGCTGCGCACGCCCAGACGCCCCGCATCATCGAGGGTCAGCGCCGACTGCGCGATCAGATGCGCCGACTGGCCATCGGTCTGCACGAGGATCTCGGCGGTCTGGCCGTCGCGGATCGACAGGTCGCTGTTGGGCACTGCGACCTCGACGCGGAAGGTGCGCGTGGTCTCGTCGGCCGAGCGCGACAGGAACGTGACCCGGCCGATCAGCTCTTCGCCCGAGGTCAGGCGCGCGCCGGCGGGGGCGCCGACCGTGACCTTGGCGACGTCGATTTCGGGGACAAAGCCCACCAGCTTGATCGGGTCGAGCTGGATCACCGTCGCACAGGGCGCGCCCGTCTGCATCAGCGCGCCGAGTTCGGCGGTATCGGTTTCGAGCAGGCCGGCAAAGGGCGCGCGGATCGTCAGGCGTTCGATCGACAGCGCGGCCGAAGCCACCGCCGCCTGCGCGCTCTCGATCGCGGCCTGGGCCGAGATGACCGAAGAATTGCCCCGCTGCACGCCCGCCAGCGCGGCCTCGAGCGCGGCTTCGGCGCTGATCACCCGGGTTTCGCTGGCAAAACCGCCCTCGGACAGTTGCCGCGCGGCGTTGAGGTTGATCTCGGCCTCGCGCACGCGCGCCGCCGCTTCGGCCTGCGCGGCTTCGGCCTCGGGCACCCGGCCGCGCGCCTCGCTCAGGCGTGCCTCGGCCTCGGACAGCGCGGATTGCCGCGTGCCGGGGTCGAGCACGCACAGTATGTCCCCCGCATTCACAAAAGCACCCTTGCGCAGCGGCTCCGAGATCACCTGACCCGACAGCTCGGCCTGCACCTGGACCTCGCGCGCCGCTTCGGTGCGGCCCCGTAGGACCACGGCACTGTCGATCTCCTGCGCGACCGAATGGATCGCCACGACCCGCACGGCGTCTGCCATGTCGCCATCGCTCGCCTGGTGGATCATTTCGGTCTCTTCGGCCGGGGTGACCTGGGCAAAGGCCAGCAGGGCATCGCGCTCCACCACCAGCATGTAAAGCGCGGCCGTGACCAGCAGCGAGGTAACAAGGGGCATAAGCTTCATCGCAGGATGACTTTCCGAAACAGGACGGTGCGGATGCCATTCATGTGGCACGCCCGCGCAGTCCTACAAGTTGTGACTGTTCAGCTTTACGCTAAACTGGTCAGTTCAGATTAAATATTTGTTGAAAACACCACAAGCGTGGCTTTGACGCCGCAAAAAGCGGCATGTCGGCTCTCCACAGGTCAGGCCCCGCGCGGCGGTGGCCCGCCGGCGGGCATCGCCCAGGACAGGCGGAGGCACGCCAGAGGCTAGGCAGAGGCACGGCAGAGGCTGGGCAGAGGCTGGGCAGAGGCTAGGCAGAGGACTTGGCAATGGCCATGGCTTCACGCTAAGACGGTCTCGAAAGAATGCGCGTCTGTCAGCGGCGCGACAAAAGGGGGCCGCGTGAGCAATCCTGAGAGTTTCATCGCCGAGGTGACCGAAGAGGTCCGGCGCGACCAGCTTTATGCCTATCTGCGCCGTTACGGATGGATCGCGCTTGCGGTCGTGCTGCTGCTGGTCGGCGGTGCGGCCTGGAACGAATGGCGCAAGGCACGCGATGCGGCGCAGGCGCAGGCGCTGGGCGACGCCTTGCTCAGTGCGCTCGAGACAACGGACGAAGCGGCGCGGGTCGCGGCGGTGGCCGGTGTCGCGTCGCCGGGCAAGGCTGCGGCGGTTGCGCGCCTCCTGGCCGCATCGGAACAGAGCCGGGTTGGCGACGCCGCGGGCGCGGCGGAAACGCTCGCGGCGCTGGCGGCAGACCCGGCCGTGCCGCAGATCTACCGCGATCTGGCGACCTTCAAGGGGCTGATGGTGCAGACCGACACGATGGACCCCGCCGCCCGCCGTGCCGCGCTCGACGCGATGGCGGTGCCGGGCGCGCCGTTCCGTCTGCTGGCACTGGAACAGATCGCACTGGCCGATCTTGCCGCCGGCGACAGCGCCGCGGCCCTCGTCGGGCTTGCACGCATCGCCGAGGATGCAGAGGCGACGGCGGCGATGCGCGACAGGGCGCAGACGTTGGCCATCGCGCTGGGCGGCACTCTGGCCCCGATCGCCGCCGATGTGCCAGCCACCGAGGCAGAGGCTGGCGCGCAATAGGCGCGCGGGCCACAGGAGAGGACAGCGGGATGACAGCGCGAACCATCGTCGGAGCCGCCCTTGCCCTGGGTCTGGGCCTGGGCCTGCTGGCCGGCTGCACCCCGTCTGAGGTGATCCTTCCGGGCGAACGGCTCGACATCCGCGACGGACGCCCCGGTGCTGCCGCGCAGATGGTGAACGAGGCGCGCGCGGTGCCCTTGCCCGTGGCTGTCGCCAATGCCGACTGGACCCACCGCAACGGCGGGCCGGATCATGCCATGTCCCACCCGGCGCTGCCCGGCACGCTGACGCTGGCCTTTGCGGCGGATATCGGCGAGGGCGATAGCCGCGGCGCGCGGATCACCGCCGATCCGGTCGTCGCGGGCGGGCGGATCTATACGCTCGATGCGCGGGCCAATGTGACGGCGACCTCGCTGGGAGGGGCCACGCTCTGGACACGCGATGTGACGCCGGCGAGCGACGGGCGCGCCGATGCCTCCGGCGGCGGGATCGCGGTGGCGGACGGGCGGGTGTTCGTGGCGACCGGCTTTGGCCGGCTCACCGCCCTTGACGCCGCGACCGGAGCCGAGCTCTGGACGCAGGTGTTGCAGGCGCCGGGCGGATCGGCGCCAACGGTTCTGGGCGACCTCGTCTATGTCGTGGCGCGCGACAGCCGCGCCTGGGCGCTCGACGTCGGCAGCGGGCGCATCGCCTGGCAGATCGCCGGCATCCCCTCGACCGCCAATTTCGCGGGCGGCGCGGGTGCTGCGGTGACATCCGACATCGCGGTGTTCCCCTTCCCCTCGGGCGAGGTGCTGGCAGCCTTTCCGCAGGGCGGGCTGCGGCGCTGGTCCTCGGTCATCGCGGGGGCGCGGCCGGGGCAGGCGGGCGGCGTGGCGGCGACCGACATCTCGGGCGATCCGGTGATCGACGGCGGCACGGTCTATGTCGGCAATGTCTCGGGCCGGGTGGTGGCCATGCGGCTCGCCGATGGAGAGCGCCTCTGGACCGCGCTCGACGGCGCGACAAGCCCGGTCTGGCCGGCGGGCGGCTCGCTCTTTCTGATCAACGATATCAACCAGCTCGTGCGGCTCGATGCCGCCGACGGCAGCCCGGTCTGGCGCGTCGATCTGCCGGTGTTCGTCGCCGCCAACGCGCGGCGCCAGAGCACGCGGCACGCGCATTACGGCCCCGTGCTTGCCGGCGGGCGGCTGATCGTCGCGTCCTCCGACGGGGTGATCCGCCAGTTCGACCCGACCTCGGGCGCGCCCCTTGGCGACATCGCGCTGCCCGGCGGCGCGGCGAGCAACCCGGTGGTGGCGGGCGGCACGCTCTATGTCGTCACGAAACGCGGGCAACTCGCGGCTTTCCGTTAGGCGCATGATGGTGTATCGCATCCCGTCTGACCGATTGGATGACGCGACATGAGCTTTACCCTCGCCATCGTGGGGCGCCCGAATGTGGGCAAGTCCACCCTGTTCAACCGCCTCGTGGGCCGAAAGCTTGCGCTGGTCGATGACCAGCCGGGCGTGACCCGCGACCTGCGCGAAGGGCAGGCGCGGCTGGGCGACCTGCGCTTTACCGTGATCGACACGGCCGGGCTCGAAGAGGCGACCGACGAAAGCCTGCAAGGCCGGATGCGCAAGCTGACCGAGCGCGCGGTCGATATGGCCGACATCTGCCTGTTCATGATCGACGCGCGGATGGGCGTGATGCCCGCCGATCAGGTCTTTGCCGAGATCCTGCGCAAGAAGAACGCCCATGTGATCCTCGCCGCCAACAAGGCCGAGGGCCGTGCGGGGGCGGCCGGTGCGCTCGAGGCGTTTTCGCTGGGGCTGGGCGAGCCGATCAGCCTGTCGGCCGAACATGGCGAGGGCATGGGGGAACTGCTCGACGTGCTGATGCCGCTGGCCGATGCCTTTGACGCCAGGGCCGCGCTCGCCGCCGAAATGGCGCCCGAGACGGATGTGGACGTGGGCGAGGATGACGAGGACGCGCCGCGCACGCCGACCAAGGCCAAGCCCTTGCAGATTGCCGTGGTGGGGCGCCCGAACGCCGGAAAATCCACCCTCATCAACAAGATCATGGGCGAAGAGCGGCTGCTCACCGGTCCCGAGGCCGGGATCACCCGCGACGCGATCTCTGTCGCGATCGACTGGGACGGTGTGCCGGTGCGCATCTTTGACACCGCGGGCATGCGCAAGAAGGCGCGGATCCAGGACAAGCTGGAAAAGATGTCGGTGTCGGACGGGCTGCGCGCGGTCAAGTTCGCCGAGGTCGTGGTGATCCTGCTCGACGTGGAAATCCCCTTTGAACAGCAGGATTTGCGCATCGCCGATCTGGCCGAGCGCGAGGGGCGCGCGGTGGTGATCGCGGTCAACAAATGGGACCTCGAGGACGAAAAGCAGGACAAGCTCAAGGCGCTGCGCGAAGCGTTCGAGCGGCTCTTGCCGCAGTTGCGCGGCGCGCCGCTGGTCACGGTCTCGGCCAAGACGGGCAAGGGGCTCGACCGGCTGCATGACGCGATCCTGCGCGCGCACCGGGTCTGGAACCGCCGCGTCACGACTGCGCAACTGAACCGCTGGTTGATGGGGATGATGGAGAGCCACCCGCCCCCCGCGCCCGGCGGCCGGCGGATCAAGATGCGCTATGCCACGCAGGTCAAGACGCGCCCGCCGGGTTTCATCATCATGACCTCGCACCCCGAGGCGGTGCCGGAAAGCTATTCTCGCTATCTGGTCAACGGGTTGCGCGCCGATTTCGACATGCCCGGCACGCCGATCCGGCTGACGCTGCGCGACCAGAGCGACAAGAACCCGTTCAAGGGGCGCAAGAAATCGACGCCGTCACGCTTGCGCAAGCATCTGGGCAAGGGGCCGGCCGACGCCTGACCGGGTCAGGCCGCCAGCGGCCTGCGCCCCACGGTGACCGCAAAGGCGCCGATCACCGCGATGCCCGCGACGGCGGTCAGGCTGACCCCGTTCAGGCCCAGCCCATTGGCGACAATGATGCCGACCAGCGCCCAGATCACGGTCGCGCCATATTCCGGCGACTGCGGCGCGCGCCACTGGACCATCAGCGCCACCGCCAACGCGCACAGGATACCGGCATAGGCCCAGCCCGTGCTGTCAAAGAGCAGCCCATAGCCCGCCGCCGTGCTGCCCAGCGAGACAAAGGACGCCGCCGTCAGCCAGCCCGCATAGATCGCCACCGGCGCGCGCAGCCACCAGCGGTCGGCCAGCGGCGCGCGGATCAGCGCCACGATCGCGCCCGCCGCCATGGCGAAGATGCCCACCGTCGCCCAGATCGCGCTCATGTTTGCGATGGCGAGCCAGGGCGTGCCGATGGCGAGGCTCGCGATCAGCGCCGGGCGGGCGCGGTCCCAGCCCGCATCGCCCGCCCGTTTCCACAGGCCGAACACCGCCGACACCACCAGCCAGCCATAGATCAGCCCCCAGATCGCAAAGGCATAGCCCGCAGGCTGCACCGGCGGGTCGATCTGCGGGATCGGCAACTGATCCGCCCGAAACCCGCTGAACGGCGAAGTAAGCGAGGGCGACACGACAAATGTCGCGGTGAACAGAAGCGTGAGCCAGGCGAGGATGTTTTTCATGCCCTTGCTACGCGCGAAACCAGCTTCCGGTTCACTCGCAGTGGGGTTTTGCAGACTTGACCCTGCGTCATGCCAAGGCAAAGGTCGCGCGAGACGGTCAGGACAAACCTCATGAAACGCATCGCCATTTTCATCGACGGCACCTGGAACCGCCCCGATGCGGAACATCCCACCAATGTGTTCCGCCTGGCGCGCTGCATCCACCACGGCGCGCCCGACGGGGTGGTGCAGCATGTCATCTATTCGCCCGGAGTAGGCGCAGGGCGCGGCAACAACCGCATCGCGCGCTGGTTCGACAAGCTTCTCGGCGGCGCGCTGGGCTGGGGGCTGACCGACATCATCGAGGATGTGTATCGCGACCTGGTGTTCTGTTACGAGCCGGGGGACGAGATCTTTGTCTTCGGGTTCTCCCGTGGCGCCTTTGCCGCGCGCTCGCTCGTGGGCCTCATCCGCGCCTCGGGCATCGCGCCGCGCCGCCATATCGCCCGCATCCCCGAGGCGATGGCGCGTTACATCTCGCGCGACCCGGTCACAAAGCCCGACCACCCCGACAGCCACCTCTTTCGCGCCGATTTCGCCCCCGATACCGCCACCAGCCGCGAGGAATACAACTGGCGGCTGGCGCGTGGCGACATCGTCGTGCCGCTCGACATTGCCTATCTTGGCGTCTGGGACACGGTGAGCGCGCTGGGCCTGCCCGCGTTCCTGCCCTTTGCCAAGGCTTTCAACGCGCAATACCGCTTTCACGATGCGCGGCTCTCTTCGATGGTGCAATCCGCGCGCCACGCCATCGCCATCGACGAAACGCGCGCCACCTTTCCCGCGCTGCCCTGGGACAACATGGACCGGCTCAACGAAAACATGGCCTTGCGGGCGGGGGCCGTCGATGTGCCGCCGTTCCAGCAGGTCTGGTTTCCGGGCGATCACGGGTCGGTGGGGGGCGGGGGCAGCAGGCTCGGCCTGTCGTCCATCGCGCTGCACTGGGTCGCGCAGGGCGCCGCGCGCGCCGGCCTGTCGATCTCGTGGGAGGAGTTCGACCGCCTGTCGGATGGCTTTGATTGTGTCGGCACGCCGCTGCACAACAAGTTCGGGCCGGTGGGCGTGTCGGGCGCGCTGATGTCGCTCATGTCCGCTGACCGCAAGGGGCCGGCCGAGGCCATGGACCTCGCGCTTGCCACGCTCGACCGGATCTGGGCCGATGACGGCTACCGTCCGGTCCCGCTCGGCCCGCTCGCCCGCAGCGTGATACGGCTGGAGCCTGCGGCCCGCGCGGCCCTGCGGGCCGAGGTCGTCGCACGCGATGGTGGCCCGACGCACGCACCCGGATCCCGGATCAGGCCGCGCGCAGAGCGGGCCGGCTAGGCCAGCGCGCCCTCGGCCGTGATCCGCGTGCGCCCGCCCAGATAGCCGTGCAGCACCGGCGGCAGGCTGACCGACCCATCCGCCTCCTGTCCGTTTTCCAGCACCGCGATCAGGGTGCGCCCCACCGCCAGCCCCGACCCGTTGAGCGTATGCAAGAACGCCGGCTTGCCGCCATCGGCGGGCCTGAAGCGCGCATTCATCCGCCGCGCCTGATAGTCGCCGCAGGTCGAAACCGAAGAGATCTCGCGATAGGTGTTCTGCCCCGGCAGCCAGACCTCGAGGTCATGCGTCCGCCGCGCCCCCGCCCCCATGTCGCCCGCGCAGAGCACCACGGTGCGGTAGGGCAGGCCCAGTTTCTCGAGGATATTCTGCGCGCAGGCGGTCATGCGGGCATGTTCGGCCTCGGATTGGTCCGGCGTGGTGATGCTCACCATCTCGACCTTTTCGAACTGGTGCTGGCGCAGCATCCCCGCCGTGTCGCGACCCGCCGACCCCGCTTCGGAGCGAAAGCAATTGGTATGCGCGACATAGCGTTGCGGCAGCACGGCCTCGTCCAGCGTCTCGCCATTGGCAAAGTTCGTCAATGTGACCTCGGCGGTGGGGATCAGCCACCAGCCATTGGTGGTCTGGTAGCTGTCCTCGCCGAACTTGGGCAATTGCCCGGTGCCATACATCATTTCGGGCCGCACAAGGACGGGCGTGATCGCCTCGGTCAGGGCATGCTCGTCCACATGGGTGTCGAGCATGAATTGCGCCAGCGCCCGGTGCAGCCGGGCGAGCGGCCCGCGCAGCACGACAAAGCGGCTGCCCGAGAGTTTCGCCGCCGTCTCGAAATCCATGTCGCGGGCGACAGCGGGGATCAGGTAATGCTCGCGCGGGGCAAAGGCGAAGTTGCGCGGCGCGCCGTGACGGCGGATCTCGACATTGCCGGTCTCGTCGGCGCCATCGGGGATGTCGTCATGGGGCAGGTTGGGGATCGTCAGCAGCAGGTCGGAGAGCGCCTGATCGAGCGCCTTGGCCTCCTCCGTCAGGCGCGCGACCTCGGCCTTCTTCTCGGCCACCAGCGCGCGCAGGCGTTCAAAGGTGGCGTCGTCGCCGGCGGCCTTGGCGGCGCCGACCTCTTTCGCCGCCTTGTTGGCCTCGGCCTGCGCCGTCTCGGCCGCGAGGATCGCCGCGCGGCGGGCATTGTCGCGCGCGAGGATGGCGGGCGATTGCGCGGGCAGCCCGCGCCGCGCCAGCGCCGCGTCAAAGGCTGCGGGATCGTCGCGGATGGTGCGGATGTCGTGCATGATTTGCGGCCCGGTCTGCTGTGTCTGGCGGTGATATGCCCCAAAGCACGGCAGAGGTGAACCGGAAATCAGAGCACAGGCGCGCGCTCCCCGCGCGCCTGTGCCCGTCGCGGCAAAAGATCCGTCAGGCCAGAGCCGCAGCACCGGGACCAGCGGCCAAAGCCGCAACACCGGGACCAGCGGCCAGAGCCGCAGCACCAGACCCAGCGGCCAGAGCCGCAGCACCAGCACCGGTGGACCGGCCAAAAGCAGACCGCTGTGGCCACGCGACAGAACTATCTCACCCATCCGCACGCATCCCCACTGGCACTGGCCCCATCACTCCATATATGGGGCGGGCAATCGAGTGCGGGCCCCCGCGCGGCATGGCGTTGCCATTCCCCGCCCCGCGCCATAATGTGCCGCGACTTTCGCGGGGGCGGTGGGCCCCTCGCGCCAGAAACAAGGACTTCCCATGCAGGGCATCGAATCCATCGTTCCGCTGATCCTGATCTTTGCGATCATGTATTTCCTGCTGATCCGGCCGCAGCAGAAAAAGCTCAAGGAGCATCAGGCGATGGTGGCGGCGCTGCGGCGGGGCGATCAGGTCGTCACGCAGGGCGGGGTGATCGGCAAGGTGACCAAGGTCAAGGATGACGGCGAGCTCGAGGTCGAGATCGCATCCGGCGTCAATGTGCGCGTCGTGCGTTCGACCATCACCACCGTGCTCAACAAGACCGAGCCGGCCAAGTCCTGACCGAGGCGCCGGCCGCCCGAGGGCGGGCCGGAACGGAGACGCTAGAGCCATGTTGCACATTCCCGTCTGGCGGCAGGTGACGGTTTTCCTCACCGTGGTGGTGGGGCTTTTGCTCGCCATGCCCAATGCCTTTTACACCCGTGTCGAGCAGAGCAATGACGCCCGCGCGATCATCGCGGGCGGGGTCAGCGATGACGCGCTTGCGGCGCAGGCCGCACAATGGCCGTCTTTCCTGCCCTCGGGTCTGGTCAACCTCGGGCTCGACCTGCGTGGCGGCGCGCATCTGCTGGCCGAAGTGCAGGTGGCCGATGTCTATGCCGCCCGGATGGAGGCGATGTGGCCCGAGGTGCGCGACGTGCTGGCGGCCGAGCGCGAGACGCTGGGCTTTGTCACCCGCGAGGAGGGCGGCCCGCAGGACGCGTTGCGCATGCGCATCACGAACGCCGAGGCCTTGCCGCGCGCGCTCGAGCTTGTGCGCGGGCTGGGGCGCCCGATCGTCTCGCTGACCGGGATCGGGGGCACCGACCTCGACGTCCGGGCCGAGAATGGCGTCATCATCGTCACGCTGAGTGCCGAAGAGCGGCAGGCGACCGACAGCCGGACCGTGCAGCAGAGCCTCGAGATCATCCGCCGCCGGATCGACGAGGTCGGCACGCGCGAGCCCACGATCCAGCGGCAGGGCGAGGACCGCATCCTCGTGCAGGTGCCCGGTGTCGGCTCGGCCCAAGAGGTCAAGGACATCATCGGGACCACGGCGCAACTGACCTTCAACCCGGTCGTGGGGCGCACCTCCGACCCCGCCGCATCACCCGGCAGCGGCAACATTCTCGTGCCCTCGCTCGACGAGGCGGGGGTGTTCTACATCCTCGAACGCAATCCGGTCGTCACGGGAGAGGAGCTTGTCGATGCGCAGCCCGCGGCCGACCAGAACGGGCGGCCTGCGGTCAACTTCCGCTTCAACCCGAGCGGCGCGCGCAAGTTCGGCGACTATACCGCCGAGAACATCGGCGCGCCCTTTGCCATCGTGCTCGACAACGAGGTGATCTCGGCACCCACGATCCAGAGCCATATTCCCGGCGGATCGGGGATCATCACCGGGCGCTTCACGGTCGAGGAATCGACCAACCTCGCGGTGCTGCTGCGCGCCGGTGCGCTGCCGGCGGAACTGGTGTTCCTCGAGGAACGCACGGTCGGCCCAGAGCTGGGGCAGGACAGCATCGACGCGGGCAAGCGCGCCGCGCTGATCGGGATGGCGGCGGTGGTGCTGTTCATCGTCGCGGCCTACGGGCTGTTCGGCGTCTTTGCCAGTGTGGCGCTGGGGATCAACATCGCGCTGATCTTTGGTGCGCTGTCGCTGATCGGTGGCACGCTCACGCTGCCGGGTATCGCGGGTATCGTGCTGACCATCGGGATGGCGGTGGACGCCAATGTGCTGGTGTTCGAACGCATCCGCGAAGAGCTGCGCCATGCCAAGAACCCCGCACGCGCGATCGAACTGGGCTATGAAAAGGCGTTTTCGGCCATCGTGGACGCCAATATCACCACCTTCATCACCGCGACGGTGCTGTTCATGGTGGGCGCGGGGCCGGTGCGCGGTTTTGCCATCACGCTGGGGATCGGCATCCTGACCTCGGTGTTCACCGCGCTTTATGTCACGCGGTCGATCGTGACGGTCTGGTTCAACTGGCGCCGGCCCAAGACAATCGTCGTGTAGAGGAGGCCAAGACATGCGCCTGAGACTTGCCCCGCAAGACACCAAGATCGACTTTTTCCGCTACCAGGCGGCCACGCTCGGCACGTCGGTCCTGCTGGTGATTGCCTCGCTGGTGATCTGGTTCGTGATGGGCCTCAACTTTGGTATCGATTTTCGTGGCGGGACCTCGATCCGCACCGAATCGACGCTCGCCGTCGATGTCGGCAGCTATCGCAGCGCGCTCGCAGCACTCGACCTGGGCGATGTCGCGATCAACGAGGTGTTCGACCCGACATTCGCGGCCGACCAGCATGTCGCGATGATCCGCATTGCGCCGCTGGCTGGCAGCGAGGCGGTGTCGGCCGGCACGCTGGCGACGGTCGAGGCGGCCTTGCAGGCCGTCGATCCGGCCCTGACCTTTGCCTCGGTCGAATCGGTGGGGCCCAAGGTCTCGGGAGAGTTGATCCGGACCGCGATCCTGGCCATGGTCGCGGCTACGGGGGCGATCCTGGTCTATATCTGGCTGCGGTTCGAGTGGCAGTTCGCCGTGGGCGCTGTCGCGGCGCTGGTGCATGACGTGATCATCACCATTGGCGTCTTTGCGCTGTTCCGGCTGAAGTTCGACCTGCCGATCGTGGCGGCGCTGCTCACCATCCTGGGCTATTCGATCAACGACACGGTCGTAGTGTTCGACCGGCTGCGGGAAAACCTCATCAAATACAAGGTGATGCCGCTTCGCGATGTGATGAACCTGTCGGTCAATGAAACGCTGTCACGCACGCTCATGACCTCGACCACCACGCTGATCGCGCTGATCGCCATGTTGGTGTTCGGTGGCGACGTGATCCGCGGTTTCGCCTTTGCGATCACCTTCGGTATCGTGATCGGCACCTATTCCTCGGTGTTCGTCGCCAAGAACATCGTGCTCTACATGGGGCTGCCACGCGGTGACAAGCCAAAGCCGGGCAAGGGGCCCGGCAACGAGTTCGCCAATATCGATGCCTGACGGTGCGGTGGGGAAAGAATTTTCGTACGAAAATTCTTGGAGGATTTTTCGTACGAAAAATCCTGGCCTCCGGCGGGAGTATTTGGGGCACAAAGAAGCGGGGAAGGGCGTGCGATGCGGCTGAACGAGATCCGGTTCAATGATGCGGTGCCGATCGACAGCTACGGCCCGGGGTTCTTTCGAGTCGGCGGCCGGGTGATCGAGGGTCCGGTGATCGTGCTGCCCTCGGGTGTGGGGCCCTGGGGGGGCTATGCAGATGCGGCGCCGCTGCTTGCCGCCGCAGCGGCGGTTGATGTGCTGTTTGTCGGCACCGGCGCGCAGACAATGCATCTGCCGCAGGACCTGCGCCGCGCGCTCGAGCAGGCCGGGATCGGGGTCGAGGCGATGGCCTCTCCCGCCGCCTGCCGGACCTACAACATCCTCTTGTCCGAGGGGCGGCGCGTCGGAGTGGCGCTGATCCCGGTGTGAGCGCGCTGCTGCGGGTTCAGGACCTCGCGGTCGCGCGTGGCGGCCGGCCGGTGCTGGAAGGGGTGAGTTTCGCCCTCGCGCCAGGGCAGGCGCTGATTCTGCGCGGGCCCAATGGCGTGGGCAAGACGACGCTCTTGCGCACTCTTGCCGGGTTGCAGCCGGCGCTGGCGGGGCGGGTGGCGTATCCCGAGGATGCGGGCGCCTATGCCAGCCATGCGGACGGGGTCAAGGCGACGTTGACGGTCATGGAAAACCTCGCCTTCTGGGCGGATGTGCATGGGCGAGCGGTGCCGGAGGATGTCCTTGACGCCTTTGATCTGGCCGGGCTGCGCGAGCGGATGGCGGGCACGCTCTCGGCGGGACAAAAGCGGCGGCTGGGCTTGGCGCGGCTGGCGGTGATCGGTCGGCCGGTGCTGTTTCTGGACGAGCCGACCGTGTCGCTCGATGGCTTTTCGGTGCGGCTCTTTACCGCGTTCCTGCGCGACCGTCATCTGGCTGCGGGCGGCGTCGCGGTGATTGCCACGCATATCGACATCGGGCTGGATGCAGCCTCGCTCGACCTTGCGGCCTTTCGCGCGCGACCGGGCGGGGCACAGGGCAGCGACGAGGCGTTTCTGTGATCGCGCTCTTGCGCCGCGATCTGCGGCTCGCGGTGCGGGCCGGGGGCGGGTTTGGTCTCGGACTTGCCTTCTTTCTCATCGTGATCGTGCTGGTGCCGTTCGGCGTCGGGCCCGAGGGGGCGGTTCTGGCGCGGATCGCGCCGGGCATGCTCTGGGTTGCCGCGCTTCTTGCTGCGCTCCTGTCGCTCGACCGGATATTCGCGCTGGACCAGGAGGACGGGTCCTTGCCGTTGCTGGCCACGTCGCCCTTGCCGCTCGAGGCGGTGGCGCTGGCCAAGGGGGTCGCGCATTGGCTGACGACCGGCCTGCCGCTGACGCTGGCGGCGCCGGGCCTCGGCGTGCTCTTGAACCTTGCACCCGGCGCCTATGGCTGGCTCGTGCTGTCGCTTGCGCTGGGCACGCCGGCGCTGTCGATGATCGGGACTTTCGGCGCGGCGTTGACGGTCGGCATCCGGCGTGGCGGGTTGCTCATGTCACTTCTGGTGCTGCCGCTCTATGTGCCGGTGCTGATCTTTGGCGCCGAGGTGGTGCGGCGCGGCGCCGAGGGGATGGCCGTCGCCACGCCACTGGCAATGCTGGGGGGGGTGACGGCCGGCTGTCTGGCCGCGCTGCCTTTTGCGACGGCGGCGGCGTTGCGGATCAATCTGCGGTGAGCGCGACACAGCGTCCGCTTGAGGCTGGCCGGAAGGCGGGGTAGAGAAGATCATGTCATTTTGGGAATACGCAAATCCGAAAAAGTTCATGGTCACGACCGCACCGGTCCTGCCCTGGCTTTTTGCTGCGGCCGGGGTGGCTCTGGTCACCGGCTTGGTCTGGGGCTTCTTCTTTACCCCCGAGGAGGCCCGGCAGGGGTCCACGGTCAAGATCATCTATCTGCATGTGCCCTCTGCCATGATGGCGATCAACGCCTGGGTGATGATGCTGGTGGCCTCGCTGATCTGGCTTGTCCGGCGGCACCATGTCAGCGCGCTCGCCGCGCGCGCGGCAGGACCGGTGGGCATGGTGATGACACTGATCGCGCTCGCCACCGGGGCGATCTGGGGCCAGCCGATGTGGGGGACATGGTGGGTCTGGGACCCGCGCCTCACCTCGTTCCTGATCCTGTTCCTGTTCTACCTCGGCTACATCGCCCTGTGGGAGGCGATCGACGACCCCGACACCGCCGCCGACCTCACCGCGGTCCTGTGTATCGTCGGTTCTGTCTTTGCGGTCCTCTCGCGCTATGCCGTCAATTTCTGGAACCAGGGGCTGCATCAGGGCGCGTCGCTGAGCATGGACAAGCAGGAGAATGTCGCGAATGTGTTCTACATTCCCCTGCTGGTGAGCATCGCGGGCTTTGTCCTGCTGTTTCTCTCGCTGGTGATCCTGCGCACCCGGACCGAGATCCGGGTTCGCCGGATCCGCGCGCTCGAGGCGCGGGCGCAGCAGGGCGAGGGGCGCGCATGAGCCTTCTGGGGGCCTATGCGCTCTATGTCCTGAGCGCCTATGCGGTGAGCCTTGTGTTGCTGGCAGGCCTCGTCTGGCTGAGCTGGCGGCGGGCGGAACGGGTGCGTGCGGCGCTCGCCCGGGTCGAGGGAGTGCGGGCGGATGGCTAGGCTGTCGCCGCTGGTCCTGATCCCGCCGGTGGCCTTTGCCGCCTTGGCGGGGCTGTTTGCCTTTGGCATGATGCGGAACAATCCCGAAGAGCTGCCGTCGGCCTTTATCGGGCAACAGGCGCCGGGCGTGCCCGGGGAGGGCCTGCCGGGGCTTGCTGCGCTCACGGATGCCGATCTGCGCGGCGGAGAGGTGAGCGTTGTCAACTTCTGGGCGAGCTGGTGCCCGCCGTGCAGGGCTGAACACCCGACCTTGGTCGATATGGCACAAAGCGGTGTGCGCGTGGCCGGGATCAACTTCCGTGATGAGGCCGACAAGGCGCTCGGCTACCTCGTTGAAGAGGGAAATCCCTTTTTTGCCAGTGGTTTCGATCCTGCGGGCCGGGTCTCGATCGACTGGGGTGTGACGGCGCCGCCCGAGACCTTCATTGTGAAGGGGGACGGCACGGTGCTGTTCCGCTTTACCGGGCCCCTTGTGGGCAGCGACTATGAACAACGGTTTCTTCCGGCGCTTGCTGCGGCGCAGCAGTCCGAGTAACCTTTTGTCGGCAAGGGCTTGGCGACTCCGGCACGTGGGGGTCTGCGCAGGTGCCGAGGGCAGGGGGGAAAAGCGGCGATGGGCCATTTGAGCTGTTTCAAGAGCTATGATGTGCGGGGCCGTCTGGGCGCGGAACTGGACGAGGCGCTGGCCTATCTGATCGGGCGCGGCTTTGCCCGGGTGCTCGACCCCGGCATGGTGGTGATCGGGCGCGACATCCGCGAAAGCTCGCCAGGGCTTCAGGCGGCGCTGATTTCGGGCCTGCGCGATGAAGGGGTCGATGTGATCGACCTCGGGCTTTGTGGCACCGAAGAGGTCTATTTCGCGACCGACCATTTCGGCGCGGGCGGCGGTCTGATGGTGACGGCCTCGCACAATCCGATCAATTACAACGGAATCAAGATGGTGCGCGAAGGCGCGCGGCCGATTTCGGGCGCCACGGGTCTTGATGCGATCCGTGATCTTGTGGCGGCGGATGCCTTTGGCCCGACCCGCGCGCCCGGTGCGCTGCGCCGCGAGAACCCGCGCGAGGCCTATGCGGACAAGGTCGTGTCCTACCTCGACCCCGAAGGGCTGCGCCCGCTGACCATTCTGGTGAATGCCGGCAACGGCGTGGCGGGGCCCGCCTTTGACGTGATCGAGGAGCGGCTTGCGGCCATCGGCGCGCCGTTCCGCTTCGTCAAGATGCACCACACCCCGTCGAGCCATTTTCCCAATGGCATTCCCAACCCGCTCTTGCCGGAAAACCAGCCGGTGACAGCCGAGGCGGTGCGCGCGGCGGGCGCAGATATGGGCGTGGCCTGGGATGGCGATTTCGACCGCTGCTTCTTTTTTGACGAAACCGGCAGCTTCATCGACGGAGAATACGTCGTGGCGCTGCTCGCGCAGGCCTTTCTGGTCAAGGAACCGGGGGCCAAGATCGTGCATGACCCCCGCGTGATGTGGAACACGGTTGATGTGGTGACGCGCGGCGGCGGGCAGGCGGTCGTGTCGCAGACCGGTCACGCGCATCTGAAGGCGAAAATGCGCGAAGTCGATGCCGTCTATGGCGGCGAGATGTCGGCACACCACTATTTCCGGGCGTTCATGTATTGCGATTCGGGCATGATTCCCTGGCTGATGGTGGCCGAGCGGATGGGCCAGACCGGCAAGTCGCTTGCGGCGCTGGTGGCCGAGATGCGCGCAGCCTTTCCCTCTTCGGGCGAGATCAACTTCGAGATTGCAGACAAGGCCCGCGTGATCGCGGCCTTCGAGGCCGCCTATCTGCCGCAGGCGCGGGGTGTGGACCGGCTCGACGGGATCAGCCTCGACATGGGCGAGTGGCGTGTGAACCTGCGGTCATCCAACACCGAGAACCTGCTGCGCCTGAACGTCGAGACCCGCGGCGACCGCGCCCTGCTGGCGACCAGGGTGGCCGAGATCAGCGCCTTGCTCGCCGGATAGGGAGAAAAAATCTTCGTACGAAGATTTTTGCCCGCCAGCGGGACGAGAGGGCCGGGCGGCGGGCAGGGGCGGGCGTAAAAATCTTCGTACGAAGATTTTTTGCACCCGGCCCCACCGTGTCGCACTGCCGGGCGGGTCAGGAGGCCTTGGCCAGGTTGCGCAGCACGTAATGCAGCACGCCGCCGTTCTCGATATATTCGATCTCGACCGCCGTATCGATCCGGCACTTGACCATGATCGTCACCTCGCGGCCATCACCATAGGTGATCGTCGCGGGCACCAGGGCCAGCGGCGAGATCGTGTCGAGACCCGCAATCGCCACTGTCTCGTCGCCGGTCAGACCCAGCGACTTGCGCGTTGCGCCTTCGGTGAACTCGAAGGGGATGACGCCCATGCCCACCAGGTTCGACCGGTGGATGCGCTCGAAGCTTTCCGCGATCACCGCCTTGACGCCCAGCAGGGCCGTGCCCTTGGCCGCCCAGTCGCGCGAGGAGCCCGCGCCGTATTCCTGGCCGGCAAAGATCACCAGCGGCGTGCCATTGGCCTGATGCGCCATCGCGGCGTCATAGATCGCCATCTGCGTGCCGTCCGGCCCCTTGGTATAGCCGCCCTCGACCCCGTCGAGCATCTCGTTGCGGATGCGGATATTGGCGAATGTGCCGCGCATCATCACCTCGTGGTTGCCGCGCCGCGAGCCGTAGGAGTTGAACTCGCGCACGGGCACCTGCCGCTCGATCAGGTAACGGCCTGCGGGGGTCGTTTCCTTGAACGACCCGGCCGGGCTGATGTGGTCGGTCGTTACCATGTCGCCCAGGATGGCGAGCACCCTGGCGCCCATCAGGTTGCCGATCTTGCCGGGCTCCTTTGCCATCCCCTTGAAATAAGGCGGATTTTGCACATAGGTCGAGGTCGCGGGCCAATCATAAGTTTCGCTGTCCGTGGTCTCGACCGCCTGCCATTTCTCGTCGCCCTTGAACACATCGGCGTATTTCGACTGGAACGCGGCGCGTGTCACCGTCGCCTCGACCAGTTCGGCCACTTCCTGCGCGGTCGGCCAGATGTCGCGCAGATAGACGTCGCGGCCCTCCGGCGTCTGCGCGAGCGGTTCGCGCGTGATGTCGATGTTCATGTCGCCCGCCAGCGCATAGGCCACGACCAGCGGCGGCGAGGCGAGGTAGTTGGCGCGCACATCGGGCGAGATCCGCCCTTCGAAGTTGCGGTTGCCCGACAGCACCGAGGTCGCGATGAGGTCGTGCTCGTTGATCGCCTTGCTGATCTCGGGTTGCAACGGGCCGGAGTTGCCGATGCAGGTGGTGCAACCGTAACCCACCAGGTTGAAGCCGATCGCGTCGAGGTCCTCCTGCAGGTTCGCCGCCTCGAGATAGGCCGACACCACCTGCGAGCCGGGCGCCAGCGAGGTCTTGACCCAGGGCTTGCGCGTCAGCCCCAGCGCACGCGCCTTGCGCGCCACCAGACCGGCGCCGATCATCACATAGGGGTTCGACGTATTGGTGCAGGAGGTGATCGAGGCGATCACCACCGACCCGTCGCGGATGGTATAGTCCTCGCCCGCGACGGCGGCCGTCTTGCGCGGGTCGGAGGGCGCGCGGGGGGCAGGGCCCTCATCGGCCATTTCCACGGCGCCGTCGGCCATCGAGGTGCCGCGGTAGTCGCTCACCACATCGAGGAATTTGGCCGCCGCCACGTCGAGCGGCGTGTGGTCCTGCGGCCGCTTGGGGCCCGAGATCGCGGGCACCACGGTGGACATGTCCAGCGAGAGCGTCGAGGTATAGACCGGGTCGTAATCCGGCCCGCGCCACATGCCGTTGGCCTTGGCATAGGCTTCGACCAGCGCGATGCGGTCCTCGTCGCGGCCCGTGGTGCGCATGTAGCGCAGCGTCTCGCCGTCGATCGGGAAAAAGCCGCAGGTGGCGCCGTATTCGGGCGCCATGTTGCCGATGGTCGCGCGATCGGCGAGCGGCAGATGGTCGAGGCCGGGGCCGTAGAACTCCACGAACTTGCCCACGACGCCATGCGCCCGCAGCATCTGCACGACCTTGAGCACGAGGTCGGTCGCCGTCGTGCCTTCGGTCATCTGCCCGGTGAGCTTGAAGCCCACGACCTCGGGGATCAGCATCGAGATGGGCTGGCCCAGCATCGCGGCCTCGGCCTCGATCCCGCCCACGCCCCAGCCCAGCACGGCCGCGCCATTGACCATCGTGGTATGGCTGTCGGTGCCCACCAGCGTGTCGGGATAGGCCACCATGCGGCCGCTCTGGTCGGTGTCAGACCACACCACCTGCGCGAGGTATTCGAGGTTGACCTGATGGCAGATGCCCGTTCCCGGCGGCACGACGCGGAAATTGTTGAACGCCTTCTGCCCCCATTTGAGGAACACGTAACGTTCCATGTTGCGCTCGTATTCGCGGTCCACGTTCATCTGGAAGGCGCGCGGATTGCCGAATTCGTCGATCATCACCGAATGGTCGATGACGAGGTCCACGGGGTTGAGCGGGTTGATCTTTTGCGGATCACCGCCCAGCGCCTTGATCCCGTCGCGCATCGCGGCGAGGTCCACCACCGCCGGCACGCCGGTGAAATCCTGCATCAGCACGCGGGCCGGGCGATAGGCGATCTCGCGCGGGTTGCGGCCGCCCTGCGCGGCCCAGTCGGCAAAGGCGCGGATATCGTCGAGCGAGACCGAGAACCCGCCATCCTCGAACCGCAGCATGTTCTCGAGCACGACCTTGAGCGCGGCCGGCAGGCGCGAGAAATCGCCCAGACCCGCGGCCGTGGCGGCCGGGATGGAGTAGAAATCAACGCTCGCACTGCCCGCGGTCAGCGTCTGGCGGGTCGTGGCGCTGTCATGGCCTGTGATGATCGGCATGGAGGTCCCTTTCGGATGGGGGCTAATACTTTGGCAATGCTTCTGGCGGATGGTCTGCGGGCAGACAAGAGCAAAGATTGACCGTTGTATACCATTGCACACAATGCCGATCAAGGGCAGAATCGGCACAGATCGACGTGTTTTGTCCCGGGTTTCACTGACTCTCGATTGCTTGATTGGCCAATGCGGGTCGCCTGCTCTAAACCCCTCGCAGTCTGGGTGGCCATTGGATGTGGCCAGCATAAGGGGCCAGTCTATGGGAATAGGACGTGACATGCGCGCGACATTTGCGGCCCTGTGCCTGATCTGCGGACTTGCGTTGGCCGGGGGCGGGGCGGTGGCCCAGACCAGCCCCGTGGTGGTCGAACTGTTCACGTCGCAGGGCTGTTCGTCCTGCCCGCCGGCGGATGAACTGCTGCATGAGCTTGCCGCGCGCGAGGATGTGATCGCGCTCGCGCTGCATGTCGATTACTGGGATTACATCGGATGGGCCGATGCCTTTGCCAGGCCCCAGTTCACCCGCCGCCAGCAGGGGTATGCGATGATAGCGGGGGCGCATATGGTCTATACGCCGCAGATGGTCATCGGCGGGACCGATCATGTCGCCGGGGCCGACCGGCCTGCCGTTCTCGCGCAGCTGCGGCGCCACGCGGCGGCGGTGTCGGACGTGCGGCTGGACCTGCGGCGCGAGGGCGGGGCCCTGGTGATCGCGGCCGAGGCAGGGGCGGCACGGCCGATGGTGGTGCAGCTCGTGCGCTATGTGCCCGAACAGACGGTCGAGATCGGCGCGGGCGAGAACATCGGGCGGCATATCAGCTATGCCAATATCGTCACCTCCTGGGAGGTGCTGACGCTGTGGACCGGTCAGGCGCCGCTTGCCCTGCGCACGGCAACCGCAGGCGATGGCCCTGTCGTCGTCATCATCCAGGCCGAAGGACCGGGGCCTGTCCTGGCGGCGGCGCGGCTCGACTGACCCCTGTCAGTCGCGGGTGCGGCGCGGCTTCCAGCGGCGATGGACCCAGAACCATTGCCCGGGATGCGCCGCAATCTGCGCTTCGAGGCGGGCGGTCATGGCTGCGGTCATCGTCACCGGGTCGGAATGTGCGATCGGCGCCTCGACAAGGATGTCAAAGCCGAGGCCATCGGGCTGGCGGATCCCGAAATAGGGCAGCAAGAGCGCGTCGAACCGCAGCGCCAAGGTCGCGGCCGAGGTCGAGGTCGGGGCGGGGCGGCCCAGAAACGGGATCATCTCTCCGCTGCTGTCATGCACATCGAACAGGATCGTGGCCATCCCGCCGGACTTCAGGAACCGCGCAAAGCCCATCGTGCCGCGGCGGCCCTTTTCGAACACCGGGCCACTGACACCGGCCATCGTCGCGGCGTAGTGGCTGTTGAAGAACGGGTTCGACATCGCGCGGTAGAGCCCGCCGATCACATGGCCCTGCGCGGCGAGCACATGGCGCGGCGCCTCGTAATTCCCGAAATGCCCGGTGACGAATATCACCGGTCGGCCAGCCGCACGGGCGGCGGCGAGGGCCTGCAGGCCGTCCCCCTGCACCCGGGCGCCGGCCATACGATGCGCCAGTTCGCGGTTGGCGTAATTCTCGATCAGCGTCCGCCCGGCATTGTCGATGGCCGCGTCGGCGATGCTGTTGCGGTGGGCCGGGGGCATGTCGGGCCAGATCAGCGCGAGGTTTTCGCGCGCGCGTCGCCGGTAGCCGGCGAGCGGGCCGATCACCCGGCGCATCAGCCAGCCCATCAGGCGGACCCGCGCCGCATAGGGCAGCGCGAGGGCAAGCGCGATCAGGCCGCGCAGGATGCGGTCTGTGATCCAGTCGCCCAGACGGCCGGGAGTGGAGTTGCGAGCGGCCATGGTCCTCCGGTGTCAGCCCGGCGGAGATCGGGCCCCCGCGCGGATGGCGCACAGATACGGGGGCGGGCCGCCCCGCACAAGCCGCGCCCGCTGCGCGCGTCACTCTTCGGCATCATCGGGGACCACGAGGCTGATCTCGCCCGCATCGACCTTTTCCCGGATCCCGGCGATGACGGCGCCCATGGCGGCTTCGGCGTCGGACTTCTTGATCCGCCCGCGTTCGCCGATCTCTTCGCGCAGCGCCTCGGCCATGCGTTGCGACATGTTGGCCAGGATGAAATCCGCCGCCGCCGCATCGGCGCCGCCAGCCGCCTGCGCGCTGGCCAGCGCGGTGACAAGCTGGGCATTGTCCACGGCGCGCAGCACCTTGGGCACATCGACCGGCGCGACCCGTTCGGGAATGTCGGGAAAGGTAAAGATCGCGCGGCGCACCTGTTCGGCAAAGGCGGGATCATCATCGCCCAGCCCGGCGAGCATGTCGTCGCGTGTGGCGGCGAGGCTCGAGTTGAGGATCGCGCCGACGCGGGCGACGGGCGGGGTGGCAAAGGCGGGAACGGGCTTGACACAATGGTCGGCTGCCAGCGCCCTGCCGATCGTCACCACCGCCTCGGGCGAGACGCCGCCGGTCTGCGAGACGGCATAGGTGATCTTGCGCGCACGTTCGCCCGGCAGCAGGGCAAGAACCGCCGCGGCCTTGGCCACCGGCAGCTTGGACAGGGCGACGGCGCAGATCTCGATGCTTTCGCCGGTCATGAGCGGCAGCAGCTCTTCGGCCTCGAGTGCTGCGATCTGCGCCCAGGGGTCGGTGCCATGGGCCTGCGCCGCCTCGGACTTGAGCCGCGCGGCGGCGGTCGGGCTCAACTGCCCCTCGAGCGCCGCAAGCGCGCGTTCGACCCCGCCGGGCGCGGTCAGGCCGACCGCCTCGAGCTCGGCCGCAAACTCGCTCGCCACCGCATGCAGCGTCCGCCGGTCCACCATGCGCAGCGCGCCCAGTTCGCGGGTGATACGCATCTGCAGGTCCTCGGGCAGGGAGGCCAGCGGCAGCTTGTGCCCTTCGGCGAGCAGCAGTTGCACGATCATGGCCGCCTTGCGCCGCTGGTTCAGCGCGCCATCGGTCTTGGATACGGATATGAAGGACATGGCACCCTTGGCATTTGCGGCTCGTTCACAGCACTCAACGCCAAAACCATGAAAATCCCGTTAGCTCCTCCCGCGTCCTGCCCGGAGTTTTCGGCCGCTTGCAGGTGGTCGCCCGGCGCGCGGCGGTCATGCCGCCGGGCTGCCCGTCAGCTCGTGGTCTGCGGCACGCAGGTGCCGGTGGTCTGGTCCCAGATCGTGCCTTCGGCACAGGACATCGCCTGCTGGTCGCTGGCGGAATGCCCGCACCCGGCCGCAAGCCCGAGCGTGGGCAGGACGGCAAGGGCCAGTGTCGTGAGGAGTGTCTTGATCGTCATCTTGCGCTCCTTCCGGTTTGATATTCGGCAAGGCTAGCACAGAGTGACCTTGCGTCAACTGGCCAATGGCCCGGGCCACACACAGACGCGTGACCCGCGGCCTTTCATATCACGCGCAGTTGACAAGCCGCGATGGGGCTTTGAGTTGTCGGTTGCGCGGCCTACATTCAATCTTATGCCGCGCGCCCCCGCTAGCGCGCATTTCATGTCACAAGGGAGTTTGTCGTGACTACCAAGGCACTCGCACTTCAATTCGCTGCCGACGGACTGCCCGCCGCCCGCCGCACCGCGCTTGGCGCGCTCATGCTGGGCATGGCGCTGGCCTTTGGCCTCGCGCTGCCCGCCCCCGCGCAGGGAAGCCGCCCCACGACCTTTGCCGATCTGGCCGAGATGGTCAGCCCTTCGGTTGTCAACATCACCACATCGACGGTGGTCGCCGGGCGCACCGGCCCGCAGGGTATCGTGCCCGAAGGGTCCCCGTTTGAGGATTTCTTCAATGATTTCCAGAACCGTGACGGGGCGCCGCGCCGGTCCTCGGCGCTGGGGTCCGGGTTTGTCATCTCGGCCGACGGGTTCATCGTGACCAACAACCACGTCATCGAAGGCGCCGACGAGATCGAGATCGAGTTCTATTCCGGGGACCGCCGCCCGGCCGTGGTGATCGGCACCGACCCCAACACCGACATCGCGCTGCTCAAGGTCGAGGCGACCGATCTGCCCTTCGTGGCCTTTGGCGACAGCGACGGGCCGGGCAGCCGCGTGGGCGACTGGGTGATGGCCATGGGCAACCCGCTGGGCCAGGGATTTTCGGTCTCGGCCGGCATCATCTCGGCGCGCAACCGGGCGCTGTCGGGCACCTATGACGACTACATCCAGACCGATGCCGCGATCAACCGGGGCAATTCCGGCGGGCCGCTGTTCAACATGGACGGTCAGGTGATCGGCGTGAACACCGCGATCCTGTCGCCCAATGGCGGCTCGATCGGGATCGGCTTTGCGATGTCGTCTTCGGTGGTGAGCAATGTCGTGGACCAGTTGCGCGAATTCGGCGAGACCCGGCGTGGCTGGCTCGGTGTGCGCATCCAGGATGTCACGCCCGACATGGTTGACGCCATCGAAGGGCTCGAGGTCGCGCGCGGCGCGATGGTGACGGACGTGCCCGAGGGGCCGGCGCTCGAGGCCGGGATGCTGGCGGGTGACGTGATCCTGACCTTTGACGGATTTGACGTGCCCGACACCCGCGAACTGGTCCGCATGGTGGGCAATTCGCCTGTGGGCAAGGCCGTTCTGGTGACGGTGCTGCGCGGTGGAGCGATCAAAGAACTGACGGTCGTGCTCGCGCGCCGTGAAGAGGGCGAGCGTGTGGTCAACACCTCGGTCGAGACGCAAGAGCCCGAGGCGACCGAAATGCTGGGCCTGACCCTCTCTGAGATCAACGCGGATCTGGCGGCGCAGTTCCAGCTTGATCCGAACATGGCCGGGCTGGTGATTACCGCGCTCGACCCGGCGTCGGATGCGGCGATCAAGGGGCTCCAGGTGGGCGATGTGATCACTGAGGCCGGACAGCAGCCGGTGGCCACGGTGGCCGATTTCGCCGCGCGGATCGAAGAGGCGACGGCCGCCGGGCGCAAGTCGCTCCTGCTGCTGGTGCGGCGCGCGGGCGACCCGCGCTTTGTGGCGCTGGTGTTCGAGCCCTGAGTGTTCGAGCCCTGAGTGTTCTAGCCCTGAGTGTTCTAGCCCTGAGGCGCGGCCGCGTCTTTGACGGGACCGGGGAGGGGGCGTGCCGCAGGGCGCGCCCCCTTTTTTGCTGTGGCTAGCCTTCGGCGGCGAGCGTGTCGCGGTCGAGCGCGACAAGGCCAAGACTGCGCGCCGAGGCGATCGACAGGAGCGGGCTGTCGGGCCCGTCGCGGCGCTGGAACTCCTGCACGGCGCGTCCCGTCGCGGTGTCGAGCGTGCCGGTGATCGGCCCGCGGTAGAACCCCCGCGCGGTCAGGGCGCGCTGTAGCGAGGCGACAAAGGCGGGGGTAAAGACCGGCGGGCAGGGGGTTTCGAACTGCACCTCGCGGCGGTCGCGCACGATCTGCTGGCGGATCGCGCGGCGATAGACGGCAGGTTCGATCACGGTGCCGTCCGGGGCGGTGACGGCGGGGCGTTCGAGCACCTGCTCTGTCACCGTCTCGATCACCGCCGGGGTGATGTCGCGGCCAAAGCAGCGCCCGCTGGCGTCGGTCTCGATCGCGGGGGCGCCCAGGGCGGGCAGCGCCCCGTCACGCGCCGTCTGCGTCCCGCAGGCGGCAAGAAGCAGCAGGCCGCAGATCAACTGTGTCTTGGGTCTGGGGCAGGTCTTGCGCAAGGGGCCGTCTCTGTTGATGGTCGTGGCCGTGGCCGTGGTCGTGGCCGTGGTCTTGGCCGTGATCTTGGCGACCCTAGGCCAAAGGCTCACGCAGCGGTAGCGGGCATCGCCAGCGTGGATGCGCCGCCGGGCAAAGTGTCGCCCAACTGTCGCGCTTCTTGTCGCAGGACGGGGCGGGCCATGCAATTCGCGCTGGAAGGCGGCGGCGGGGTCGCCTAGACAGTCAGCGCCCGGATGCGGGTCGATTTCATCAGACATGGGGCGGCGAATGGCGCGGATAACCTATATCGAACACGGCGGCAAGGAACATACGGTCGAGGTCGCGACCGGCCTCACGGTGATGGAGGGTGCGCGTGACAACGGCATCCCCGGGATCGAGGCCGATTGTGGCGGGGCCTGTGCCTGTTCGACCTGCCATGTCTATGTTGACCCCGCCTGGGTGGACCGCCTGCCCAAAAAGGACGCGATGGAAGAGGACATGCTCGATTTCGCCTATGCGCCCGATCCGGCCCGCTCGCGTCTGACCTGCCAGCTCAAGGTGTCGGATGCGCTCGACGGGCTCAGGGTGCAGATGCCGCTCAAGCAGATCTGATGCGGGCATGGCTGGCGCTCGCGACCGTGCTGGCCGGGCTCTGCGGTCCGGTGCAGGCGCAACTGGCGCAGGTGTCGATCCTCGAGGCGCGCTATGCGGAGCCGGTGACGCGCTACGGGCATGATGTGCTCGGGCCGGGGCGGGGGGAATGGGGCACATTGGAGTTTGTGCTCGACCTGTGTCCGGGATGCGCGGCAATGCGCCGGGGCGTGGTCAGCCTGCGGCTGCCGCAGGACCGGATCTATGAGGATACCGCGCCGCGGCTGATCGACACGACAGGCAACGGGCTCGCCGATGCGGTGGTGGTGGTCGAGGCCGACCTCGCGCAGGGTGCGCGGCTGGTGGTGGTGGGGCCCGAGGGGCTGATTGCCGCGACGCCGTTCATCGGCACGCCGCGTCGCTGGCTGGCGGTGCTGGGCGTGGCCGATCTGGATGGCGACGGGCGCGCCGAGATCGCCTATGTGGACCGTCCGCATCTGGACCGGGTGCTGCGTGTCGTGCGGCTCGAGGGGCGGGCGCTGGTCCCGGTGGCCGAGGCCAGCGGCTTCAGCAACCACCGCTATGGCGAGGCGCAGATCAGTGGCGGCATCCGCGATTGCGGCGAGGGGCCGCAGATGGTGCTGGCAGATGCCGATTGGCTGCGTGTGATGGCGGTGCGGCTGCGCGACGGGGTGCTCGAGGCCGAGGCGCTGGGCGAGATCGGCCGGCGGCGCGGGATTGCCGCGGCGCTGGACTGCCGGTTCTGACACCTGCGATCCTGGCGGGGACGGAGCCTCCGGCGGGAGTATTTGGGGCACAGAGAAGCCGGGCACAGAGAAGCCGGGCACAGAGAAGCCGGGCACAGAGAAGCCGGGTAAAGAGAAGCCGGGCACAGGGTGCTGACGGTCAGGACAGCGCAACGCTCAGGGTCACAAGCAGGGCGATTTCGGCAAGCTGCTGGGTGGCGCCGAGGATATCGCCGGTCTGGCCGCCGATGCGGGCCCGGGCGATGGTGGCCCAGAGTGTGGCGGTAATGGCCGTGACCAGCGTGAGCGCGACAGCCGGCAGGCCTGGCAGCAGCAGGGCGCAAAGCACCGCGAGGCCGCAGGCCAGCGCCGTGGTGCCGCCCGCCGGCCGCCCGACGCTGTGTCCGAGGCCGCCTTCGCGCGCCGGGGGGAGCGCCGCCATCACGCCGACCATGGCGGCGCGGCTGAGCATCGCGGTGCCGATCAGACCCGCCCCGAGGGCGCCCGCGTCCAGCAGCAGGCTGACCGCCTGCCAGCGGATCAGCAGGCCGAGGCCGAGGCCCAGCACCCCATAGGTGCCGATATGGCTGTCCTTCATGATCGCGAGGCGGCGGGCCTTGTCCCAGCCGCCCCAGAGCCCGTCGAGGCTGTCGGCGAGCCCGTCCTCGTGCATCGCGCCGGTCAGGATGATCTGGGTGGCCAGCACCAGCGCCGCGGCAAGCGGGGTGGGCAGCCCCAGCCAGAGAGCCGCCATGCCGGTGGTTGTGGCGAGCGCGGCGGTGACGGCGCCGACCAGCGGCCAGGTCCAGGCGGCGGCGGCACCCCGGGCGGTGGCGGTGGCGGCATCGACGCGCACCGGCAGCCGCGTGAGCAGTCCCAGGCCCGCAGCAAGGTCGCCTCTGGCGATCAGGTCGGTTTTTGGCACGCCTGCGTCCTTTCCGACCGTTTCCTTTGCCTCGCCAGAGGTTTAGATGGGCGTGACACTCATTGCAACGAGGACCATGATGACTGCCCCCTTCGCGACGCTTGCCCAGTTCCGAACCCTTGTCGCCGCAGGCCCGCAGCCGCATGACGGAGCCATCACCGGTGCGCAGGCGCGCAATGGCATGTTGACCAAGCCACCGGCCTCGCTGGGCCGGCTCGAGGAACTGGCGGTCTGGTATGCAGGCTGGCGGGGCGATGCGCGCCCGGCGCTGGCCGCGCCGCAGGTCATCATCTTTGCGGGCAACCACGGGGTGACGGCGCAGGGTGTGTCGGCCTTTCCGGCCGAGGTGACGGCGCAGATGGTGGCCAACTTTGACCATGGCGGCGCGGCGATCAACCAGCTGTGCCGGGTGGCGGGGGCGCAGATGCAGGTGCATGCGCTGGAACTGGACCGGCCCACGGCCGATTTCACCCGGGGCCCGGCGATGACCGAGGCCGAAACTGTCGCCGCGCTGGCGACCGGCTGGGCGGCGGTGGACCCTGCGGCGGACCTGCTCGTGGTCGGAGAGATGGGGATCGGCAATACCACGGTCGCCGCGGCGCTGGCCTGTGCGCTGTGCGGCGGCGCGCCGCAGGCCTGGGTCGGGCGCGGCACCGGCGTGGATGACGCCGGTCTCGCGCGCAAGGCGGCGGCGGTGGCGGCCGGCATTGCGCGGCATGAGGGCGTGCTGGACGATCCGCTCGCGGTGCTGCGCTGTCTGGGCGGGCGCGAGATTGCCGCGATGGCGGGGGCGATTGCGGCGGCGCGGGCGCTGCGGATTCCGGTGATCCTTGACGGGTTCATCTGCTGTGCGGCGGCGGCGGTGCTGGAGCGGGTGCAGGCAGGCGCGCTCGATCACTGTGTCGCGGGGCATCTGAGCGCCGAAGGGGCGCATGGGCGGCTGCTGCAGGCGCTGGACAAGGCGCCGTTGCTCGATCTTGGGCTGCGTCTGGGCGAGGGGTCGGGCGCTGCGCTGGCGATCGGCATCCTGCGCGCCGCCGTCGCCTGCCACAGCGGCATGGCCACCTTTGCCGAGGCCGGCGTCAGCGCCGGCTAGCCCTGCGGGATCGCGATGGTGATGGTGCGTCCGCGCTTGACGTAGTTGAGCGAATTGTCCGTTATCGCGACCACCTGACCCCCATCGAGCGTATCGCCGACCCCGACCCGCTGGAGCCTGCCATTGGCCATCCGCACCAGTGCGCGGCGGTCATTGGGGCGACCGAACACGCCGATCAGGTTGATTTCGCGCAGGTTCATGACGTCTTGCATCGTCGCGGCCCGCGCGACGCCGCCCGGAACCGGGCCGGTCGGTGCCACGACCTGCGGTGCGGCGGGCGCCGCCTGTTGCGCCGGCGGCTGCTGGGCGGCCGGCGGCTGGGCCGCGGCGATGGCCGCATCCTGCGCCTGCGACTGGCCCCGCCCGAGCGCGCGGGCCACCACCTGATCGAAGTTGCGCGGGCGGCCGTCGGGCCGCACCGCACGCGCCACGGCGAGGGGCGACAGGGTCACGGGTGTGGGGGCGGCCGCGACGATCGCCTCGAGCGTGGCTGTGACGTCGGGCGCGGGGGCCAGCGGTGCTGCCGGTTCGGGCTCTGGTTCTGGCACAGGTTCCGGTTCCGCCGCAGGCGGCACAGGCAGGTTTGCAGGGCGCAATTGCGGGCGTTCGCCCCAGAACGGAGCATCCGGCGCGGCCTCTGCCTCGGGAGCTGTGGCCTCGGGGGCTGTGGCATCGGGGGTGAGACCTGCGGGCCGTTCGCGCGGGCGCAGGGCCACGAGGCTGACACCGCCGGCGGTCGCGTCCGGTGCGGCGGCGGCCTCGGGCAGGGCCGCGCTGTCCGAAGCCGGGCCGCTGTCCTCAAGCGGGGAAGGCGCCGCGGCAACCTCGGGCGTGCCGGGCCGGTTCGGCGGCACGATGGCGGGCAGCCCGGCGAAAACCATCACCCCGTCCGGGGTCATCACGCCTTCGGGCGTGGCGCGGATGTGTCCGGCCTCGTCCCGCTCGAACACCGTGCCGCGCGCGGGCGGATCGCGCTGCGGCATCAGCACGCCGTCCGGCGCGGCCCCGTCGGGCCTGGGCATCGCCGCCGCCGTGCGCAGGCTGACCGCAGGGTCAATGCCGGCCACGACCAGCGCATCGGTGGAGCCCGTCTGCGGGATCAGCGGCAGGCGCGCGGCGCGCAGCCAGACGCCGGTGGCGGCATAAAAGGCTTCGGCCTCGGCCGGCGAGATCGCCGTGCCACCGGTGCCGTTCGGTGTTTCTGCTGCCAGCCCGGCCTCTTGCGGGGCTGTCGCCGCATCGAGCATCGCGACGGCAGAGGCGACCGCGGCGGCGGCTGTCAGCGCGCCGGCGTCCTCGCTGTCGAGCGGCAGGTCCGTCATCGCCGCCTCTGTGCCGGGGGCGTCGGCAGCGGGGGCGTCGGCAGCGGGGGCGAAGGCGAGGGGGAGGGCGCTTGCCTCGGCCGAGGCCGGGCGCGGGAGCGGCAGGATGATCGCCTCAGGTGCCGCGGTCAGGTCGGGCGCTTGCAGGTCCGGGTCTGCGGGGCCGGTGCCTTGCGGCAGGATGATGCTGTCGGACATCACCATCTGCGGCGCGTCGGGCAAAGGCGCCGGATCGGAGGAGGGCGCGAGGACGGTTTCGGTCGCAAGGTCGAGCGGGGCCTCGGTCGTGGCGGGGACGGCGGCCAGCCGCGTGCCGGTATCGCGGCCCAGAAGCCCTGCCAGCCCGCCTTCGGTAAAGATGCTGGCATAGACCGCGACGGCGGCCATGAACACCAGGAGCACGACCGTCAGGATCACCGCGAGAAAGCGCGGCTTGCCCCGGCGCGGTGAGGCCGCAGCGGGGGCGGCCTGGCGCCGCGCCCCGAAAACGGTGCGCTCTGCGGCCGCGTCTGCGACTGCGGCGCGGGGGGCGGCGCGGGGGGCGGCGCGGGGGGCGGCGGTGGCGCGCTGCGGGGTGGGCATCGGCGGCGCAACCAAAGGCGGCACCGGTTCGGTCAACGGCACCGCCGCACCGGCGGCGCGCCGACCGGCGAGGATGGAGGCAAGCGTCGTGGTGCCACCGCCGGCGGGGCGGACCCCTGCTTCAGGCATGGCGGCGTCAGGCATGGCGGCGTCAGGCTTGGCGGCGGGCACATCGAAGGCGGGCGCATCGCCGCGTAGTGGTGCCATGTCGGCGCCCACACTGCCCGGGCCAAGTGTCACGGTAGAGCGGCCGGTAACCGGAGGCGCGGCGTCAGGCAGGGGCGCATCCTTTGCCCGCAACGCAGACAGCGGGCGCTGTGGTGCCTCGGGCCGGGTTGACTCAGGCCTGGGCGCCTCGGGCCGGGGTGTCTCCACCCCGATCCGTGCCACACCGGTGAGCTGCGGTGCCCGCAACGCCGACGCATCGGGCCTGTCCACCGCAACCGCGAGCGTGCGACGGGCAGGGTCTGCCGGCGGGCTTTGCTCTGGCGCGGCGGCGGCGGCGGAACCGGACAGGGGCAGGACGGGATCGCGCCGCAGCGGGGGCGGTGCATGACGTGCCGCATCGGCGCTGCGGCGGCTGCCAAAGACCGGCTGATCCGCCTCTTCCGTCTCGCGCGTGACGCTGCCGACGCCGCGCAGGGGCGCGCGGGGCGGCGTGTCGGGCGCAGGCAGGCTGCGCGCCCGCGAGGAAAAGACGGGTTCGGGGATCAGCGGAGCGGGTGTTTCCGGCAGATCAGCGCCGGTGTCGTCGGGGGCGCTGGTGATAGGGCCCGCCACGGGGTCTGCGATAGGGGCCGCGTCAGGGGCCGCGACGGGGCCCGCGTCGGGGCCCGCGTCGGGGCCCGCGTCGGGGCCTTCCGGCGGCAGCCCGTCGCCCGTCGCCCCATCGCGCGGATGGGTTTCGCCGTCGCTGTCGCTTTCGGTGACGCTTTCGGCGGCCGTTTGCGCAAGCATGGGCGCGGCCTTGCCGTCATCGGGCAGGCGCATCGCCGCGTCAGCCTCCTGCGCGGCGGGTGTCGGGATGGCGACCGGGCCAGTCACCGGGCCAGTCACCGGGCCAGTCACCGGGCCAGTCACCGGGCCAGTCACCGGGCCAGTCACCGGGCCAGTCACCGGGCCAGTCACCGGGCCTGTCACCTGGTCCGGCGCGGGCAGCGCTTCGGCGGCAGCATCGGCGGCAAGTTCGGCCGGCGCTTCGGGTCGCACCTCCGGCTGGGGCTCAGGTTGCGCGCCGGTCTCGTCGGACAGCCCCGCATCGGACAGCCCCGCATCGGCATCGGCGGTCTCGGCGAGGGTCGGCGGCTCGGGCGCGTTTATCGGCCTTGACGCTGCGGTCTTGAGGAAAGAGGGGATCGCGCGGGCGGCCGGGCGGGGCACATAGGAGACCGGTTCGGCGTCGCGCTCGATCACCGTGCCGGGAGGCAGAAGGGTCGCCGCGATCGCTGTGGCGCCAAAGAACGGCTCGCCCCAGAAGGTGAAGGGTTCGGGCACAGCGGCAAAGCAGATCGGGCCAAAGCGGTAATCGGCGGCAAAGGCCTCGGCCTCGGCCAGGGTTTCGCGCGCCACTGCGGCGATGTAGGTGCGCCCGCCGCCGCGCACGAAGTCATGCACGAGGTCGTCCACCGCATAGGGCGTGGCCCCGTCGAGCGCGGCACGCACGTCGGCCTCTTGCGCGCGGGTGGTGTCGAGCGCGATGTATTTGATCTGTTCGTTGGGAATCAGCAGCTTGGTGCGCAACCCTTGCGGATCGAGCGCGAGCGCGGTCTTGCGCAGCACCGCGAGTTCGGCCGCAAGATCGGCCGCATCCAGCGGCACCTCACCCACCAGGGACCAGCCGGACGACGTCCTGTGCAGAAGGCGGATGCCTTCGAACGACAGGGAGAGGGCGAAATTGGGTTTCATCAGACGGCTCTAGCATTCCGGGCGATGCGGCGGAACCGGTCTCGCCACTTTTGCCAGAGGCTACAGCAGATTATCGCCAAGGCCAAGCGATGGCCCATCACGATCCCGGTCGCGCGAAAAAACCGTCACGGCCGCCAAGGAACCGCTTGCGGGGCGCGTCAAAGGATCAGAACATGAGTGCAAGCCACAGGAGTTTCCCATGCACCGCAATAACAAGTCACTGATACTCAACGCGTTTTTTGCAGGTGCGCTGCTTGCGGGGGCCCTCGCCCTGCCGCTGCATGCCGAAGCGGCCGACCAACCCCGCGTGATCACCGTCACTGGCGAGGCGAGCGTCACCGCCTTGCCCGACCTCGCCCGCATCAGCATCGGGGTCAGCGAACAGGCGACCTCGGCGCAGGAGGCGCTGCGTGCCATGAGCGCCGGCACCGCGGCCGTGCTGGCCCGGCTCGAGGCGGCAGGCATCGCGGCCACCGACATGCAGACCGGTCAGCTCTCGCTCGAGCCGCAGTATGACTATTCGGGCTACAGCGGCGCGCCCAAGATGAACGGCTTTGTCGCCAGCACGATGATCGAGGTCCGCGTGCGTGACCTCGCGCTTCTGGGCGAGGTGCTCGATGCCGTGGTGGCGGACGGGGCCAACCGGCTGGGCGGGGTGAGCTTTGATCTCGCCGAACGCAGGCCCGCACTGGACGCGGCGCGCCGCGATGCCGTTGCCGTGGCGCGGGCACGGGCGGAGCTTTTCGCGCAGGCGGCGGGGGTGGAGCTGGGGGCCCTGATGAGCCTGTCGGAAAATGGCGGCTACAGCGCGCCCCTGCCGATGTTCGCGCGGGGCGAGATGATGGATGCGGCCTCGGTCCCGGTGGCGGCGGGTGAGGTCGCGCTCCAGGCGAGCGTCACATTGGTTTATGCGATTGCGGACTGAGCCGGCGCTTGCTGAGCCCGGCGCTTGCTGAGCCCAAGGCTTATTGAGCCGTCTCTTGCTGAGCCCCTCGCGCGCTGTCCCCGCTGCCGAGGCCCTTGGCGGGGACAGGAGCCTTCGGCGAGGATATTTTTGGCCAAAAGATGAACAGGGCGCGCGCCTGCCTGCCCCCGCCTGCCCCTGCCTGCCCCCGCCCCGCCCGATGATGGGAAGGGCGGGGGCGCGGTGCGTCAGGCGACGGCCTTGGTCAGCGCCTGATCGAGATCGGCGATCAGGTCGCCCACGTCCTCGATCCCGATCGACAGGCGCACGACATTGGGTGCGGCGCCGGCGGCGGCCTGCTGTTCGGGGGTGAGCTGGCGGTGGGTCGTCGAGGCAGAATGGATCACCAGGCTGCGGGTATCGCCGAGGTTGGCCACATGGCTGAAGATCTCGAGCGCGTTGACGAACTTCACGCAGGCGTCATACCCGCCCTTGACCGCAAAGGTGAACAGCCCGCCCGCGCCCTTGGGGCAGATCGTGGCGACACGGTGGTTGTAGGGCGAGGAGGCGAGCCCGGCATAGGTGACGAAATCGACGCGCGGATCGGCCTCGAGCCATTGCGCGACGATTTCCGCGTTCTTCACATGCCGCTCCATGCGCAAGGACAGCGTTTCGATCCCCATCAGCGTGTAATGCGCGCCCTGCGGGTTCATTGTCATGCCGAGGTCGCGAAGGCCCACGGCGATGCCGTGAAAGGTGAAGGCCATCGGCCCCAGCACCTCGTGGAACTTGAGCCCGTGATAGGCGGGTTCGGGCGCGCTGAGCGAGGGGAACTTGTCACTGGCCGACCAGTCGAAGGTGCCGCTGTCCACCACACAGCCGCCGGTGACGGTGCCGTTGCCTGTGAGGTATTTGGTTGTGGAGTGCACGACCAGCGTCGCGCCGTGCTCGATCGGGCGGCAGAGGTAGGGGGTGGCGCTGGTATTGTCCACGATCAGCGGCAGGCCGGCGGCGCTGGCAACCTTGGCCACGGCGGGCAGGTCGGTGATATAGCCGCCGGGGTTGGCGATGCTTTCGCAGAACACCGCGCGGGTGTCGTCGTCGATCGCGGCGGCAAGCGCGTCGAGATCGTCGAAATCGACGAACTTTGCCGACCAGCCGAACTTGCGGATGGTGTTGGAGAACTGCTGCACCGTGCCGCCATAGAGACGGGTCGAGGCCACGACATTGCGCCCCGGCGCCATCAGCGGAAAGAGCGCCATGATCTGCGCCGCATGGCCCGAGGAACAGCAGACCGCGCCGACCCCGCCTTCGAGCGTGGCGATACGTTCTTGCAGCACGGCGACGGTGGGGTTGGTCAGGCGCGAATAGATATAGCCCACTTCCTGCAGGTTGAAGAGTGCGGCCGCATGGTCGGCATCGCGGAACACATAGGCGGTGGTCTGGTAGATCGGGGTCTGGCGCGCGCCGGTGGCCGGGTCGGGCCGCGCGCCGGCGTGGATCTGCAAAGTGTCGAAACCATATGGCATGGTCATGAGGCGTCCTCCCTTTGAAATGCGTTGCGCAATGGTGTAGGCGGATCGCATCCGATGCTCAACGGTTGCGGCGCGGGCCGGGCCTGAAAAGGACAAAGCGATGCGCGTGCCCTTCCACCTGGCCATTCACGTTCACGACCTCGCCGCCGCGCGCGAATTCTATTCCGGCCTGCTCGGCGCAGCCGAGGGACGATCGACCGAAACCTGGGTCGATTTCGACTTTTTCGGCCATCAGTTGAGCCTGCATCTGGGCACGCCCTTTGCCACCGCCGCCACCGGCCACGTCGGCGATCACCTCGTGCAGATGCCGCATTTCGGGGCGGTGCTGCCGCTCGCGGACTGGATGGCGCTCGCCGGCCGGCTCGAGGCGGCGCAGACGGATTTCATCATCGCGCCCTGCGTCCGCTTCAAGGGCGAACCCGGGGAGCAATGGGTGATGTTCCTGCGCGATCCAAGCGGCAACCCGCTGGAGTTCAAGGGCTTCGCCGATTTCGACGATCTGTTCGCCCGCTGAGCCGGGGCGCCCCCCGGCGGGGGTCGCGGGCAAAAGGCGGCGCAGACCGAAGCCGGGCAGGCGCCGGGCGCGCGCGCCACATGGCCCGGGCTTCTCTGTGCCAAAAATACTCATCTTGACGACAGAGCCGCAAGCGGGCGCGCCCGGGGTCAGCGCATCCAGAACCCCGCCGCCCGAATCCGGTTGCGGATCACCTTTTCCTGCGGCGGCAGGTCGGCGCGATCGAACAGGGCGCGCACCTCGCGGCCCTGTCCGTGATAGACCATCCTGAGGATCGGCGGATGCGCCTTGAGCAGTTTCTTGATCCTGTTGGGCGCGCAGACCTGTTCCAGCACCTCGACCACCAGGTCGCTCTCGCGGGCATAAAGCAGCGGGAACATCCGGTAATGGCAGGTGATGTCGCCATCGAGCCCGGCGAGGTCCGCGCCGGGCCGGCCGCCACCGAGGCCGTGGATCACCAGCGGCAACACCGCCTGGTCCAGCCAGGGATCGAGCGGTTGCAGCACCAGTTCCGCCGGCGTGTCGTCGCGCAGCGACAGGGCATAGTCCAGAAACCGCGCGCCAAAGACGGCAGGGTCGGGGCCGAGAAACCAGCCGGCGTTGAAATAGAGGTAGCGCTGCCAGTATTCGTCAGGCTGCGACAGGTCCAGCGATGCGGCAAAGTCGAGGCCGAAGCGGTCGTAGAGCGCCTTCCATGTCCGGGTGTAGCCGGGCCAGTAGAGGTCCTCGACCGGCCATGTCCCTTCGCGCCGCATCGAGGCGGCAGGGCGCGAGGTGGCGAGCGGCAGCGCCGCGAGGTCGCCTGTTACCAGCGTGTCGCTGTCGAAAAAGACAAAGGGCTCGCCCGCAGGCAGCGCCGCCAGCCCCTCGATCTTGTTGCCATAGGGATAGGCCGCGCCGAAATGGCGGCTCTCAAAGGGTGTCACCGCGGCGCCGAGGTCTGCCAGCGCTGCGCGCAGATCCTCGCTCATCCGCGGGTCGCCGGGCCAGAGCGGGCCAGGCTGCGGCTCGGCCACGATCAGGCGGCCGGCAAAACCCGGCGACATCGCGCGCAGCGAGGCGGCAAAGAGCAGCGCCTCGTATTGCAGCCGGCCGGACTGGCCCACGATCAGGATATTCGGGTGGCGCTGCGCCGCGCGCGGGGGTGGTCCCGGCTGGTCGTCCTTTGGTTCCCGTGCCATGCTCGCCCTGCTGCCTCCGTCCGGTGTGCGGTATCCTTGTCCGGCGGTAGAGGCATTTGCAAGGAACTCTGGCGCCGCCACGCTTTCGGAGATTTTGGTCATGGAATTGATTCTTTTTCTGTTTTTCCTCTTTTTCTTCGCGGCCGACGTGCCGACCCAGGACAGCCTCCTGGCGCCGCCCGATCCGGCACAGCCCGTGCCCGCCGCAGAGGCCCGCGAACCCGAACCGCAAGTCGCAACCGGCCAGTTCACGACCGCCGTCGAGATCAGGCCGATCCTCGACATGACCCAAGGGTCATGGATCGCGTTGCGCGAATATGACGGCCAGGATCTGCTCTATTTCACCCATCTGCTCGCCTGGCGCTGCGGGCTGTGGGAGATCCGATACGGGATCAATGGCGCCCCCGCCACCGAAGAGATCCCGCTCGAGCCCTGCCAAACCGCCACCGCCACGCCGAACGCGATCACCGACGCGGGCTATCCGCTCTATCTCGCGTTTCCGCTGGGCTCCGTGCGCACGGTGACAGTGCAGATCACCTATGATGACGGCGCGCGCGCCGATGCCCGCTATATCCGCGAACAGGTGCTGATACCGTAGGAGGGGGGAGGGAAGATGGTGGGCGACCCTGGAATCGAACCAGGCGTGGGTCTCCCCGGCGGAGTTACAGTCCGCTGCCGCACCTTGCAGCTCGTCGCCCGCAGCCCCTTGGGGATGCGAAGCGGGGGATACTGGCGCGGCTGGCGGGCGTCAACAGGAAAATCCGGAACGCGGTGGCCTTGGGGCTTGTGCGCAAGGCGCGGGCCGCGCATCAACCGGGGATGCAAGCGGGGGCAGAGGCGATGAAGAAACCGGCCTGGGTGATCGAGAAGGAGCAGGCGCGGCGCGCGGCTGCGGCCGAGACGGTGTGGCTCTTTGGCCTGCACGCGGTGCGCGATGCCCTGCTCAATCCGGCGCGCGAGCGCCTGCGGCTGATCGTGACGCGCAACGCCCTGGAAAAGCTGGCCGATGCGGTCGCACAAAGCGGGATCGCGCCCGAGATTTGCGATGCGCGCAAATTCACCGCGCCGCTGGACGAGGGCTCGGTGCATCAGGGTGCGGCGCTCGAGGTGAAACCGCTCGACTGGGGAAGTCTTGCAGATGTGGCGCTGGGCGCCGGGCCGATGCCGCCGCGAATCGTGCTGCTCGACCGGGTGACGGACCCGCATAATGTCGGCGCCATCCTGCGTTCGGCCGAAGTCTTTGGGGCGCGGGCCGTGGTGGGGCTGCAGCGCCACGGCGCGCCCGAGACCGGCGCATTGGCCAAGACGGCGAGCGGCGCGCTCGAGCGGCAGCCCTATCTGCGGGTGCGCAATCTCGCCGACGCGATGGAAGACCTCAGGGGCATGGGCTATGTCGTGCTCGGCCTCGACGGCGATGGCGAGACCGATATCGAAACCGCGCTCGAGGGCCGGCGCGACCGGGCCGTCGCACTGGTGCTGGGCGCCGAAGGCCCCGGCCTGCGCGAGCGCACGCGCGAGACCTGCGACGCGCTGGTGCGGATCGACGCGGCGGGCGGGTTCGGGTCGCTCAACGTGTCCAATGCCGCGGCGGTCGCGCTCTATGCGGCGCGGGGGCGGGGCTAGGGGCGTGATGGCGCCGCGTCCGCCAAAGCCCGCCGCTGCAACATTTGCCCTTCAGGCTTCACGCCTTGGCGAGGGGGCTTTCACCCGCCGGCAGAAGCGCGCATCCTGCCTGTGGAACCGATTGTGAAAGTCCGACCGATGCTCGATCGCCGCGCCTGTCTTGTCGCTCTTGCTGCCTTGCCGGTTGCGGGTCTGGCGGGGCGCGGCCATGCGCAGGCGGCGGATATCCATGCGCCGGACGGATTGGCGATCGGTGGCATGGACGCGGTCTCCTATTTCGAGGGGGACGCACCGCGGCCGGGTTCTGCCGGCCTGGCCCTGATCTGGCGCGGGGCAGAGTGGCGCTTTGCCTCGGAGGCGGCGCGCGAGGCCTTCGAGATGCGCCCGGCGGCTTACGCGCCCAGTTTCGGCGGCTATTGCGCCTGGAGCATGGCGCAGGGCGTGCTCGCATCGGGCGATCCGTTGGTCTGGTCGGTCCATCAGGGGCGGCTCTACCTCATGCATGACGCGGCGGCGCGGCGCCTGTGGCTGGGCGATGTCGCGGCCCATGTCGCGCGGGCGGAAGCCGCATGGCCCGCAGTGCTGCAGGGCTGAGGGCGCACAGGGCCCGACATGCGCAGGGATCACAATTTGATGACCGGTCCTTTGCCGCAGCCGCCGGAGCACCCATCTGACAAAGCGGAGGCGCCTGACCGGAACTCTTGCGCCTCGGCTCTCTGTCCCTCGTTCCACACCTTGCGCCCGGATGCGTTCCGGGCGCTTTTTTGTTTGCCACAGGGATGCTAGGAAAGACGGCATGAGCTATTCCGACGAACATCTGCGCGACATCCTGACCCGCACGCGGGTCATCGCCATGGTCGGCATTTCGGCCAATCCGCTGCGGGCGAGCTATTTTGTCGCGCGCTATCTGGGGCTGCGGGGGTTCCGCGTGATCGGGGTCAATCCCGGGCTCGCCGGGCAGACGCTGTTCGGGCAAAAGGTCTATGCGAGCCTGAGCGAGATCCCCGAGGATGTGGACATGGTCGATATCTTCCGTGCCTCCGAGGCCGTGCCGGGGATCGTGGACGAGGCGCTGGCGCGCTGGCCGGGGTTGCGGACGATCTGGATGCAGATCGGCGTGCAACATCCCGCGGCGGCCGCGCTGGCGCGTGGGCGGGGCGTGACGGTGATCGAGAACCGCTGTCCGAAGATCGAATATCAGCGGCTGTTTGGTGAATTGCGGCGCGGCGGTTTTGCGACCGGGGTGATTTCGTCGAAGCTGTAGAGGGGGCTCTGCCCCCGTCGCCTGCGGCGCCTCCCCCGGGATATTTTCGGCCAAAAGATGGGGTCAGCGGGACGCTTTTTCGGCAAGGCCGGACTGGTTGCTGCGGCGGTCGAGCTCGGCCTCGATGTCGGCCAGCGTGACATCGCGGGCGGCGCACATGACGAGCAGGTGGTAGAGCGCGTCTGCGGCTTCGCTGGTGAGGCGGGTGCGGTCGCCGCGCACGGCCTCGATGATCGCTTCGACGGCTTCTTCGCCGAACTTCTCGGCGCATTTCTCGGGCCCGCGCGCGAGGAGTTTCGCGGTCCAGCTGCTGTCGGGGTCGGCGCCCTTGCGCGCGGCGATGGTGGCGGCAAGGCGGGCGAGGGCGGTCATGAGAGCCTCACGGGGATGCCGGCTGCGGCCATATGCGTCTTGGCCGCGCCGATGGTGAAGGTGCCGAAGTGGAAGATCGAGGCGGCGAGGACGGCGCTGGCATGGCCCTGGGTGACGCCTTCGACGAGGTGGTCGAGCGTGCCGACGCCGCCGGAGGCGATCACCGGGATCGGGACCGCATCCGCGATGGCGCGGGTGAGCGCGAGGTTGTAGCCGCCGCGCGTGCCGTCGCGGTCCATCGAGGTCAGCAGGATTTCGCCCGCGCCCTTGTCTGCCATCAGGCGGGCAAAGGCGACCGCGTCGATGCCGGTTTCGCGCCGGCCGCCATGGGTGAAGATCTCCCACCGGCCCGGCGCGACGGTCCTGGCGTCGATCGCCACCACGATGCACTGGCTGCCGAACCGCGTGGCCGCCTCGGCCACGACATCGGGGTCGGCCACGGCGGCGGAGTTGAAGCTGACCTTGTCGGCGCCGGCCAGAAGCAGGGCGCGCACGTCATGGTGGCTGCGCACGCCGCCGCCGACGGTGAGCGGCATGAAGCAGGCCTCGGCGGTGCGGGTCACGAGGTCATGCATGGTGCCGCGATTTTCATGCGTGGCGTGGATGTCGAGAAAGCAGAGCTCGTCCGCGCCGGCCGCGTCATAGGCGCGCGCGGCCTCGACCGGGTCGCCGGCATCGCGCAGATCGACAAAGTTCACGCCCTTGACCACGCGGCCATCGGCGACATCGAGGCAGGGGATGATCCGGGTCTTGAGCATGGTGTCCACTTAGCGGTGCAGGCGGGCAAAGGCCAGCCCTTCGGCGGGGGCGTTGGGTGATTTGGCGCTTGCAAAACAGGTGGGCGGTGAAACAGTCGGACAGGGCGATGCGTCATCACGGGGGCAGGGATGCAGGGGGTTCGATATGCGGCTGTGTCGCTGGCGCTGGGGTTTGTCGCGGTCTGGGCCTCGGAGAACATGTTCTGGATCGTGCCGCCGGACGACCTCGGGCCGGTGGGTCTGCTGCTGACCTGGCTGGCCTATGCCCTCTGTGCGGCCTGTGCGCTGTCGATGGTGCTGTGGTCGGGGGTCGCGGGATGGCCGGCGCTGTTTCTGGGCGGTGCGGTGCTGGGCTATCTGGTCGAAGGGGTGGTGGTGGGCACGATCTACGACGCCTTTCCGCTGCAACTGGTCTGGACGCCGCTGGCCTGGCACGCGCTGCTGAGCGGCGGGCTGGTTCTCGGGCTTGGACTGGCGCCGCTGTCGGGGCGCGCGCGGGCGCTGGGCTGGTTGGGGGCGGGCGCGCTCTGGACGCTCTGGGCGCTCTATTGGCCGGTCGAGCGGGCGGTGCTGCCGGGTCAGGGCGAGTTGCTCGTCTATCTGGTGCTGCCGGCGCTGGGGGTAGCTGTGGCGTTCTGGCTGATCGGGGTGCTGGGGCGGCCGGCGCCGGCGGCCTGGGTTCTCTGGGTCGCGCCGGGGCTTGTGGCGGCGCTGGCGGTGGTGCAGGGGCTGGGCGCGCCGGACCCGCGCCGGCTGGTGTTGCCGCTGCTGATCGGGCTGATCTGGTGGATCATGCGGCGGCGGGGCAGGCGCGGTGGCGGACACGGTAGCGGTCACGGTGGCGGTGGCGGCGGTGGCGGCCGCAGTGGCGGCTGGGTGGCGTCACAGCCGCTCTGGCATGGGGCGCTGGTGATGCTGGCGCCGCTTTGCGTGGCGCTGCTGGCGCCGCCGCTCTGGGCGCGGTTCGGGGCGGTGGCGGTCAATGTGCCCTTTGCGATCGGCAGCGGGATCGCGGGGCTGGCGCTGCTGGTGGCGCTCGGTCTGCGCCGCTAGGCGACGAGCGCCGCGAGTGCTGCGCGCAGGTCGATCGCCCCGTCATAGAGCGCGCGACCCGAGATTGCGCCGGCGATGACACCGGTGTCGCGCAGCGCGATGAGGTCGGCGAGCGAGGCCACGCCGCCAGAGGCGATGACCGGGATCGACACCGCGCGGGCAAGCGCCGCGGTCGCCGCCACGTTCGGCCCGCCCATGGCGCCGTCGCGGGCGATGTCGGTATAGATGATCGCCGCCACGCCCGCGTCCTCGAAGGACCGCGCGAGGTCGGTGACGCGCACATCGGTCTCGGTCGCCCAGCCCTTGGTCGCCACGCGCCCGTCGCGCGCGTCGATGCCGACCGCGACCTGCCCGGGAAAGGCGCGCGCCGCGTCGCGCACCAGGTCCGGGTTCTCGACAGCCACCGTGCCCAGGATCACCCGCGCCAGCCCGCGCGCCAGCCAACCCTCGATCGTGGCCATGTCGCGGATCCCGCCACCCAGTTGCGCAGGCACCGGGCAGGCGGCCAGGATTGCCTCGACCACCGCGCCATTGACCGGTGCGCCGGCAAAGGCGCCGTTGAGGTCCACCAGATGCAGCCACTGCGCGCCCTCGGCAACAAAGGCGCGGGCCTGTGCGGCCGGGTCATCGTTGAACACCGTCGCGCGGTCCATGTCGCCATGCACGAGGCGCACGGCCTGCCCGTCCTTGAGGTCGATGGCGGGGTAGAGGATCATCGCGGGCTCCGTGGCTGCTGGCAGGCGGGCTTTGCCATGCCCCGCGCGCGGATGCAACGTCACGGCACGGGGCAGACGCGACCCCACGTCAGGCTTGATCGGGCGGGGGAGGGCCATGCAATCCTGTGCCATCACGCAAGGGAGGAGACGCGATGAGGAAACTTCTGTTGGGCGCCGTGGCGCTTGTGGCGATGGCCGGGGCGGCTCTGGCCGATCCGCTCGAGGGGATGTGGCGCACGGCGGCCGATGACAACGGCAACACTGGCCTGATCCAGGTGGTGCCCTGCGGCGCGGCGCTGTGCGGCACGCTGGTCAAGGCGTTCGACGGCTCGGGCGCGGAAATGGCCTCGCCCAATGTCGGGCGGTTGCTGATCTGGGATACGGTGCCGCAGGGCGGGGGCGAGTATCGTGGCCGCGTCTATTCACCCGACCGCAACGCCGAATACAACTCAAAGCTGGTGCTGACGGGCGACCGTCTGTCGGTCTCGGGCTGCCGTCTGGGGATCTGCCGCGAAGGCGGGGTCTGGAGCCGCGCGAACTGAGCCAGGCGGCCGCGGGCAGGGGCCACCCCGCCCGCGGCCGACCGTCACAGGATGAAGTCGGCAGCGCCGAGTTGCGACAGGTTGGCCAGCAGGATGCTCATGTCCGCCAGACCGTCGCCGTCGATGTCGGCCTGCACAAGGACCGACCCGGGCCCGGTTTGAAACCGCAACTGCCCGGCCGACCCGGCGCCGCGTCCGTCAAAGCCCGCCTGCCCGATGAAGGCAAAGGCGCCGTCGCCTGCCGCTTCGCCATTCGCGTCGATCCGGCTCAGGTCGATCCGGTCGGCGCCGCGGCGGAAGTCGCTGATCGTGTCGCGGGCGGCCGTGTTGCCAAAGCTGTCGGCCGCATCGGTATAGATGAACACGTCGCGGCCCGCGCCTCCGCGCAGCAAATCGCCGCCCTCGCCGCCGGCGATCCGGTCGGCCTTGCCGTCGCCGCGCAGGGTGTCATTGAGATCGCCACCAAAAAGCTGGTCGCGCCCGGCGCCACCTGCGACGGTGTCGGCCCCGGCGCCGGCATAGATCCTGTCCGCCCCGGCGCGCCCGGTCAGGATATTGGCGGCGTTGTTGCCGGTGATCACATCGGCGCCGCGCCCGCCGGTCGCGTTCTCGATCACCACACCGGCCGCAATGGTAAAGCCGCCCGCGACCCCGTTCTGCGCCGAGACGAACCCGCCGCCGCCTTCCTCATAGAGCAGCGTCGCGGCGCGCAGGTTGATCACCGCGCTGCCGGTGCCGTCATGGCGGATCTCGTCACGCCCGCTGGTGTCCCAGATCGCGCGCCATTGCGCGCCGTCGCTGTTCTGCGTCGGCAGGCGATAGACGGTGTCGCCCGCGGCATGCGCGCGGGTGCCGTATTTCTCCTGCAACAGCGAGATGTCGAGCGCCATCGGCCCGGCCTCGTATCCGTATTGGAAGCCCCCGTCGCCCGTGCTGCCCGGCGTGCCGGTGAAATAGCCCGAGTTGTAGGACATGATGGTAAAGATGCCCTGGTTGAGGTTGTGATCGCCGTAGTCGTCAAACTCGTCGCTCACCCCCGGCATGATCTCGGACGCGCCGTTGCCGCTGTCATGGGGATGCGCGAGGCCGAGCCCGTGGAGCAATTCGTGCACGATGGTGACAAAGCCGTAGCCGCCGCGTTCAAGATCGCCCCCAGCACGCCGGTCCCATTGCGCGCCGTCGAAAACGGCAGCGCCGGCGTTTTCCTCGCCCGGCGGGTTGAAGTAGCCCAGAAACTCACCAGCCACCTCGTTGGTGTCCAGCAGCAGGCGCAAGTCGGCATTGCGGCCGCTCACCACGTTGAACCGCAGGCCGCAGACCTCTTCGATCAGCGCAAAGGCGTCTTTGAAGCGGGCGATCTCATAGGCGTTGAAGCCCTCGCCGGTATAGCCCTCCTGCCGGATGCCGCGCGCGAGAAAGGCGACGGTGACGGTGGTGTCGGGCTGCGCCGTGCCCCAGTCGATCGCGCGCAGCGGGTCGGTGGGGGCAATGCCGGGCGCAAACGAGATGGTATAGTCTCCCGCCCCACCGTCGTCATAGGCCGCGGCCTCGATGTAATAGATGCCGGTGGCCTTGGGCGTAAAGATCAGCCCCGAGTCATAGCCCGCGCCAAAGTCGTCATTGAATTCGAGCAGGGTGCCGCCGGCATCGTAGAGCCGCAGGAACGGGTCCTCGAGCGCGCCGTCGCCACGGCCGAAAAGCAGCAGTTCGACGGTCTCGCCCTGGGTGAGCGTCACGCGCACCCAGTCCCGGTCGCCCGCTGATTCGAGCGTGCCGGCAAAGGTCTCGCCAAGGGCGAGGGTGGCGGTTGTGGTGGTGTCGTCAGGTATCCGGGTCATCGGGGCACTCGCTGCAAAGGGGGCACGATCTGGTTGAGTCGAGATCGTAATTCTGAACGGGGACGGTGGCTTGGTCCAGTATTGAGTTGGCGGCGCGCGCCACCCCATTCCTGCATCACGGCCGCCAGCGCAGGAAATTGGCGATCAGCCGCAAGCCGGTGGCCTGGCTCTTTTCCGGGTGGAACTGGGTGCCGATGATCGTGTCGCGCCCGACGATGGCCGTGACATCGCCCGCATAATCGACATGCGCCAGCAGATGCGCCGGGTCGGCCACGCGCATCGCCCAGCTATGGACGAAATAGGCGTGATCGCCCGTGGCGAGCCCCGCGAGCACCGGATGCGGCCGGTCGATCACCAGATCGTTCCAGCCCATATGTGGCACCTTGAGTGCGGGGTCGGCGGGGGAGATGCGGGTGATCTCGCCGCCGATCCAGCCGAAACCGGGTGTCTCTTCGTATTCAAAGCCGCGCGTGGCCAGCATCTGCATCCCCACGCAGATGCCGAGGAACGGGCGTCCGCGCCCGGTCACCGCCTCGCTGATCGCCTCGGCCAGCCCCGGCACCGCCCCCAAGGCAGCGTGGCAGGCGGGAAAGGCGCCGTCGCCCGGCAGCACGATCCGGTCGGCGCGGGCCACGACATCGGGGTCAGAGGTGACGACAACCCGCCCTCCGCCGGTCTCTGCCGCCATCCGCTCGAACGCCTTTTGCGCGGAATGCAGGTTGCCGCTGTCGTAATCGACCAGCGCCGTCAGGGTCATAGCGTGCCCTTGGTCGAGGGGATGGCGTCAGCGCGGCGCGGGTCGGGCTCGACCGCCTGGCGCAGCGCGCGCGCCACCGCCTTGAACGCGGCCTCGGCGATGTGGTGGCTGTTGATGCCGTGCAAGAGGTCCACATGCAGCGTGATGCCGCCATGGGTCGCGAATGCCTGAAAGAATTCGCGCACCAGTTCGGTGTCGAACGTGCCGATCCTGGCGGTCGGCAAGGCGAGGGTCCACACCAGGTAAGGCCGCCCCGACAGGTCGAGCGCCGCCCGCACCTGGGCGTCGTCCATCGGCAGGTGGCAGGCGCCATAGCGCATGATCCCACGCTTGTCGCCCAGCGCTTGTGCCAGCGCCTGCCCGATGGCGATGCCGGTATCCTCGACCGTGTGGTGGTCGTCGATATGCAGGTCGCCCGTCGCGCGCACGTGCAGGTCGATCAGCGCGTGGCGGGCAAGCTGGTCGAGCATGTGGTCGAAGAACCCCACGCCGGTCGCATTGTCGTAGCGGCCGGTTCCGTCGAGGTCGAGCGTCACGGTGATCGCGGTCTCGGCGGTCTTGCGGGTGATCGTGGCCTGGCGCATTGCGGTCGTTCCCTTGGCACTGTTGCGCGGTCTATAAAGCGGACCGGCCGCGCCGCCAAGCGGCACCTCTCCGATTTGATGCGGCTTTTCAGCAAATCTTAACCAAGGTGATTCTAGTGTCTCCTCAGGAACGTTACGCGAACATGAGGAGAGCGGGATGCAGGTCTTGATGATGGGCAGGGATTATGCGGCACAGGCGCAGATCGGTGTCGCGATGGTGGAGCGGGGGTTCCAGGTGATCTGCGCCGAAACCCCCGCGGCGGCCGAGGCGTTTCTTGCCATGCAGGCAATCGACGTGATGATCCTGAGCGAAGGCAATTCCGGCTCGCTGTCGCTCGCCGTCAATCTGGCGACGGGCTGGTGTGACCCGCGGATCAACGTGATCCTGATGACGGACCGGACCGGGGGCGAGGTTGACGACCTCTATGCGCTGATCCCGTCGCTCTATTCCGTGATCGGGCTGCGCACCGCACCCGGCATTGTGGCCCAACTGGCGCTGGCCGCACTCGAGATGCCGCAGGCCGTGATGCTGCGCCCCCATCCTGCTGTGGCCGAGGATGTGCAGGCCGCCGTCGCCCCGGTCGCGGCGGCCCCAGCCATCGCTACGACCCACTTCGAGACGCTGGCCCAGAGCGCCGCACCTGTCCCCGAGCCGACCCAGACGATGGCGCAGGTGACGCCCTCGTTCGCGGCTGAACCGGCAGGCGACAGCTTGGACATTGCTGCCGACCAGGCCGAATGGGAGAGGCTTCTGTCCGACATCCGCGCCCAGCGCCCGGCGCTGGCTGACGACGGCGAACTGCCGCGCGTGACGGCCGGCGGGCTTGACGAAACGCTGCCAGACTGGGCCCGGCCCCGCCCGGCCCTGGTCCGCAACCGCCGGCTGAGCCTCGCCGGATAGCCCGCCAGCGGCAACCGGATGGCCTCCTGCACCAGATGCAGGGGCCAATCCGGGGGGCCAATCCGGGGGCGCCAAAGCGGGGCGCCAAAGCGGGGCGCCAAAGCGGGGGGCCAAAGCGGGGGGCCAAAGCGGGGGGCCAATGCTATGGGCGGTGCCGTGCCCGTCTGGTGGTCCGAGCGGGCTCAGGGGCAGGGACAAGCGCAGGGTCCGATTGGCCATTGCAGGCCGGTGCCCTCCATGCCAGCCTGCGCCCGACGGCGAGAGCTTGCCAAGAGGTTGCCAAGAGGTAGCGATGACCACCTGTGTCTTTATCCAGATCCGCTGCCGCCCCGGCACCACCTACCGCGTGGCAGAGGACATCGCCCTGCGCGAAATCCACTCCGAACTCTATTCGACCAGCGGCGAATATGACCTGCTGATCAAGCTTTACATCCCCGACGGCGCCGATGTCGGCAAATACATCAATGATGAATTGCTCATCGTGGACGGGATCGAACGGTCGCTCACCACCCTGACATTCAAGGCCTTCTGAACCTGCACAGCCCTCAGGCGCGCAGGCCCCCCCAGACCCCTCAGGCCCCCAGACCCCTCAGGCCCCCAGACCCCTCAGGCCCC
>JAACUH010000087.1 GCA_009993005.1 Rhodobacterales bacterium | reverse complement strand
ATTTGCCTTTGGTCTGGGCTATTTCGGGCTGGCGCTGCACTGGATCGTGTCGCCTTTTCTGGTCGATGTCGCGCGCCACGGCTGGATGGCGCCCTTCGCGCTCTTGTTCATGGCCTCGGGGGCGGCGCTGTTCTGGGCTCTGGCCTTTGGGCTGGCGCGCTGGATGCGCGGCGGCACCGCGGGGCTGGTGGCCACGCTCGCCGGGGTCGAGGCGCTGCGGTCGCTGATCTTTACCGGCTTTCCCTGGGCGCTGATCGGGCACACGCTGATCGACACGCCTTATGCGCAGCTTGCGGCATGGGTGGGCCCGCATGGGCTGACACTGGCGGTTCTGGGCACGGCGGCGGTGATCCTGTGGCTGGGCGCGCGCCCCGCGCTGGTTGCCGTGCCGGTCGCGCTGGCGGGGCTCTGGATCGCGCTCGACCCCGGCCCGGCCGAACCCGCGCCCGAGGGGGCGCCGGTCGTTCGCCTCGTGCAGCCCAACGCCGTGCAGTCGCAGAAATGGGACCCCGAGATGATGGGCGTCTTTTATGGCCGCCTGCTCGCCATGACCGCGACCGGCCCGGTGCCCGATCTGGTGGTCTGGCCCGAAACGGCGGTGCCCTGGCTCCTCGAGCAGGCGCAGGGCACGCTGGCAGAGGTCGCGCGCGCCGCGCGCGGCGCGCCGGTGGTGCTGGGCATCCAGCGCCGCGAGGGGACGCGCTATTACAACAGCCTGGTGGTCACGCTGGGCGATGGCGAGGTGGCCGCGCTTTACGACAAGGCGCATCTGGTGCCCTTTGGCGAGTATATCCCCTATGGTGAGTGGCTGGGCCGCTTTGGCATCCAGGGGCTGGCGGCGAGTGCCGGCGGCGGCTTCAGCGCCGGGCCGGGGCCGGCGGTGATCGACCTGCCGGGGATCGGGCCTGCGCTGCCGCTGATCTGCTACGAGGGGATCTTTGCCGAAGAGGTCAATGCCGCGCCGCGCCGTCCGCGCCTGATGTTGCTCATCACCAACGATGCCTGGTTCGGCGAGGTCGCAGGCCCCTACCAGCATTTCGCACAGGCGCGGTTGCGCGCCATCGAACAGGGGCTGCCGATGGTGCGGGTGGCCAATACCGGCGTATCCGGCATGATCGACGCGCGCGGGCGCGTGACCGGGCAGATCGCGCTGGGGCAGGCGGCCTTTCTCGACCTGCCGCTGCCCGCCGCGCTGCCGCCGACGCCCTATTCGCGGACCGGGGACTGGCCGGCCTTGGCCGTGATGGTGTTTTTGCAGGCTCTCGCCCTGATTCGGGGCAGGACTGTGCGCGCACAAATCGTGGTTGACCCAGACCGACACGCGGAATAGGTCAAGGCATTATTCGTCACAACGGCTCCCTGGCGTGGCGAACTACACTCAATGGAGCACTTCCCCATGTCGCGTTCTGACTACATCTTCACCTCGGAGTCCGTCTCCGAGGGCCACCCGGACAAGCTGTGCGACCGCATCTCGGACTCGGTCCTCGACGCGTTCCTGACCGAGGAACCCGAGGCCCGTGTCGCCTGCGAGACCTTTGCCACCACCAATCGTGTCGTGATCGGCGGCGAGGTCGGCCTGTCGGACAAGGACAAGCTGCACGACTACATGGGCCGCGTCGAAGACATCGCCCGCGCGGCGATCCGCGACATCGGTTACGAGCAGGAAAAGTTCCACCACGCGACCTGCGAGATCACCAACCTGCTGCATGAGCAATCCGCGCATATCGCGCAGGGCGTTGATGCCAGGGACGGCAAGGAAGAAGGCGCCGGCGATCAGGGCATCATGTTCGGCTATGCCACGCGCGAGACCGAGGCGCTCATGCCGGCGCCGATCCTCTATTCCCATGCGATCCTGCGGCGGCTGGCCGAGGTGCGCAAGAACGGGCAGGAGCCGACGCTGCGCCCCGACGCCAAGAGCCAGTTGTCGCTGCGCTATGCGGGCGGCAAGCCGGTCGAGGTGACCTCCATCGTGCTCTCGACCCAGCACGCGCATGAGAGCCAGACCAGCGCCGACATCCGCGCCATCGTGGAGCCGTATATCCGCGAGGTTCTGCCCGAAGGGTGGCTGACCGCCGCGACGCAGTGGCATGTGAACCCCACCGGCACCTTTGTGATCGGCGGGCCGGATGGTGACGCGGGGCTGACCGGCCGCAAGATCATCGTGGACACCTATGGCGGCGCCGCGCCGCATGGCGGCGGCGCGTTCTCGGGCAAAGATCCGACCAAGGTGGACCGCTCGGCCGCCTATGCCGCGCGCTATCTGGCCAAGAACGTCGTGGCGGCGGGACTGGCCGAGCGCTGCACGATCCAGCTCAGCTATGCCATCGGCGTGGCGCGGCCGCTGTCGATCTATGTTGACACGCATGGCACCGGCAAGGTCGAGGCGCAGGCAATCGAGCGCGCGATCGCAGGGGTGATGGACCTCACGCCGCGCGGGATCCGCACGCATCTGGACCTGAACCGCCCGATCTATGCCCGCACCGCCGCCTATGGCCATTTCGGCCGCGCGCCCGAGGCGGATGGCGGGTTTTCCTGGGAACGCACCGATCTGGCCGCGGCGATCCAGAAGGCGATCTGACAGGGGCGCGATGGCCGCCCGCGGGGCATCGAGCCCCTTGGGCGGCGTCGCCACGCGGGGCTCCGGTTGCGCGGGGGCGGCGTGCGGCCGTTCTTGCCATGCGGGGCTTGCGATGCGGGGCTTGAAACGCAGACCTTGCCATGCGGGGCTTGAAACGCAGACCTTGCCCCCTCTCGTCGGGGCGGCTACACGGCCGCCCATGACGCAGAAAACACCCCCCCATGGCGCGCCCTGGCGCAATTTCTATGGTCGCATCCATGGCAAGACGCTGCGCTCTGGCCAGACCGAGATGCTTGAGCGTGACCTCGCCGGGCTGTCGCCGGGGCCGGTCGGCTGGGACGTGAACCCGACGCGCGCGCCGCTCGACATCGGCGCGCTTTTTGGCGGGCGCGATCTGTGGGTCGAGATCGGCTTTGGCGGGGGCGAACATCTGGTGCATATGGCCGCGACCCATCCCGATATCGGGATCATCGGCTGCGAGCCCTATGTGAACGGCGTCGCGATGCTTCTGGGCAAGATCCGGCGCGCGGGGGTCGGCAACCTCGCCGTGCATCCGGGCGATGCGCGCGATCTCTTTGACGTGCTGCCCGCCGCCTCGGTCGGCCGCGCGTTCCTCAACTATCCCGACCCCTGGCCCAAGGCGCGCCACCACCGCCGCCGGTTTGTCACGCAGGACCATCTGCGGCCGCTTGCGCGCGTGATGCGGCCGGGCGCGCATCTGCGCGTGGCGACCGACATTCCCGATTATGTGCGCCAGACGCTTGAGGAGGTGCCGCAGGCGGGCTTTGCCCGGCTGGAGGGCGATATCCACAGGGCCTGGCCGGACTGGATCGCGACCCGCTATGAAGTCAAGGCGCTGCGCGAGGGGCGGGTGCCGCATTATCTGACCTTTGTGCGGCTGTGATGTGTCGGTGAGTCCTTGTTTGCGCCGCGCGTGCCGCGCGGCGCGGGTGCCTCCGGCGGGGATATTTTTGGCAAGATGAAGGGGGGCGTGGTGGACCGCCCCGGCGGCGCGCGCTAAGAGGCGCGGTGTAGCAGACAAGAGGTTCCCATGTCCGGCCATGCCACCCCGATCCCGATGACCGCGCGCAGGGCGGGGCCGCTGCGCGGGCAGGCGCATGTGCCGGGCGACAAGTCGATCTCGCATCGCGCGCTGATCCTGGGCGCGATGGCGGTGGGCGAGACGCGGATCGAGGGGTTGCTCGAGGGGGAGGATGTGCTCGATACCGCGCGGGCGATGCGGGCCTTTGGCGCGCAGGTCGAGGCGCTGGGCGCCGGGCGCTGGTCTGTGCGCGGCGTGGGTGTGGGCGGCTTTGCCGAGCCGGCGCAGGTGATCGACTGTGGCAATTCGGGCACCGGTGTGCGGCTCATCATGGGGGCGATGGCGACCTCGCCGATCACGGCGACCTTTACCGGGGATGCCTCGCTTTGTGGTCGGCCGATGGGGCGGGTGACGGACCCGCTCGCGCTCTTTGGGGCGCGTGCCCATGGCCGCGCGGGCGGGCGGCTGCCGATGACGGTGGTGGGTGCGGCGGACCCGGTGCCGGTGCGCTATGGCGTGCCGGTGCCCTCGGCGCAGGTGAAATCGGCGGTGCTGCTGGCGGGGCTGAATGCGCCGGGAGAGACGGTGGTGATCGAGCGCGAGGCCACGCGCGACCACAGCGAGCGGATGCTCGCGGGCTTTGGCGCGCAGGTGAGCGTGGCGCAGGGGCCGGAGGGGCGCATCATCACGCTGACCGGGCAGCCCGAGCTGCGCCCGCTCGACATCGTGGTGCCGCGCGATCCGTCCTCGGCGGCCTTTCCGGTCTGCGCGGCGCTGATCGTCGAAGGCTCGGATGTGCTGGTGCCCAATATCGGGCTGAACCCGACGCGCGCGGGGCTCTTTGCCACGCTGCGCGAGATGGGGGCGGATCTGACCTATGAGAACCTGCGCGAGGAGGGGGGCGAGCCTGTGGCCGACCTGCGCGCCCGGTTTTCGCCCGACATGGCGGGGATCGAGGTGCCGCCAGAGCGCGCCGCGAGCATGATCGACGAATATCCGATCCTGTCGGTCGTGGCGGCCTTTGCCCGGGGCAGGACGATGATGCGCGGGGTCAAGGAGCTGCGCGTGAAGGAGAGTGACCGCATCGACGCGATGGCGCAGGGGCTGCGCGCGGCCGGGATCACGGTCGATGAGGGCGAGGACTGGTGGGCCGTCACGGGGCGCGGGCAGGGCGATGTGCCGGGCGGCGTGACGGTGCAAAGCCGGCTCGACCACCGCATCGCGATGTCGTTTCTCATCCTCGGGATGGCCAGCAACCGCCCCGTCACGGTGGATGACGCGAGCCCGATTGCCACGTCTTTTCCGGTGTTCGAGCCGCTGATGGCGGCGCTGGGCGCGCAGATTGCGCGGGACAACGCATGAGCTTTACCGTCGCCATCGACGGGCCGGCGGCAGCGGGCAAGGGCACGATCAGCCGGGCGGTCGCGGCGCGTTTTGGCTTTGCGCATCTCGACACCGGGCTGCTTTACCGCGCTGTGGGCGCGCGGGTGCTGGCGGGCGAGGATGCGGTGGCGGCGGCACGCAGCCTCACCCCCGCCGACATGGCCCGCCCCGATCTGCGCAGCCCCGCTGTCGCGCAGGCGGCGAGCCGGGTCGCGGTAGAGCCGCAGGTGCGCGCGGCGCTGGTCGATTTCCAGCGCGGATTTGCCCGTCAGGGCAGCGGCGCCGTGCTCGACGGGCGCGACATCGGCACGGTGATCTGCCCGCAGGCGGAGGTAAAGCTCTACATCACCGCCAGCGCCCCGGTGCGCGCCGCGCGGCGCCATGCGGAACTGGAGGCGCAGGGGCACGAGATGGGCCTTGACGCGGTGCTGGCCGATGTGGTCGCCCGCGATGCCCGCGACGCGGGCCGGGCCGAGGCGCCGCTGCGCCCGGCCGGGGATGCTGTTGTCATCGACACATCGCAGATGGATATCGACACGGCCGTTGCGGCGGCCATCGCCGTGGTCGCGCGGGCCCTGCCGGTGGCTCCGGACTGACGCCAAGACCGCCGGGCGCGCGCAGGGCTGGCGGGAGACGGACGCAGGCCAGACCCTTGCGATGAAACCGGACAGCATCGACGCGGATCAGGGCGCAGTTGACACCCACGACAGGGTCATCCGCAGGGTCATCTGCGCGGCGTTGCGGCAGGCGATATGCGCCGCGCTGCCCCCCGGGCCTAGAGCAAGCTCTGGCCTGCGCATCCGGTCTGGTTTTCGGCAGGGCAACCCGGTCGCGGCCAACAGCAAGCGCAGATCAGGTATCCGGCGCATGGTCTCGACCGGATCGTCCGCGCCGGCCGCCTTGCCCTTGCCTTGGAACGCCATCCGCGCTAAGGGGGCGGCGTCGAAACGGGGATCACACCCGTGGGCGCGAGGATGAAAGCAGGGTCGGCACAACCGGCCCTCTTTGTTTTTGGCCTTTCGGCACAACTTTGACCAAGACCGGCGGAGACAACCGCATGGCCGGAAAACCAAGACCCAAAGGAAACTGAACACGCATGTGCGCTAAAAACACCATGGAGGATTTCGAAGCCCTCCTGAACGAAAGCTTCGAGATGGACACGCCTGCCGAGGGCAGCGTCGTCAAGGGCAAGGTCATCGCGATCGAAGCGGGCCAGGCCATCATCGATGTCGGCTACAAGATGGAAGGCCGCATCGACCTCAAGGAATTCGCGAACCCCGGCGAGAATCCCGATATCAAGATCGGTGACACCGTCGAAGTTTTCCTGCGGCAAGTCGAGAACTCGCGTGGCGAAGCCGTCATCAGCCGTGAGATGGCCCGCCGCGAAGAAGCCTGGGACCGTCTGGAAAAGGCCTATGCCGACGAGATCCGCGTCGATGGCGCGATCTTTGGCCGGGTCAAGGGTGGCTTTACCGTCGATCTGGGCGGCGCCGTGGCGTTTTTGCCCGGCTCTCAGGTCGATGTGCGCCCGGTGCGCGACGCGGGCCCCCTGATGGGGCTCAAGCAGCCGTTCCAGATCCTCAAGATGGACCGTCGTCGGGGCAACATCGTGGTCTCGCGCCGCGCGATCCTCGAAGAAAGCCGCGCCGAACAGCGCGCCGAAGTCATCGGCAACCTGACCGAAGGTCAGACCGTCGATGGTGTGGTCAAGAACATCACCGAATACGGGGCCTTTGTTGACCTCGGCGGCGTCGATGGCCTGCTGCACGTGACCGACATGGCCTGGCGCCGCGTCAACCACCCGTCGGAAATCCTGTCGATCGGCGAGACCGTCAAGGTTCAGGTCATCAAGATCAACAAGGAAACGCATCGCATCAGCCTCGGCATGAAGCAGCTGCAATCCGACCCGTGGGATGCCGTCGAAGGCAAGTTCCCGCTGGAATCCGTCCACATGGGCCGCGTGACCAACATCACCGACTACGGCGCATTCGTCGAGCTCGAGCCCGGTGTCGAGGGTCTCGTCCACGTCTCGGAAATGTCCTGGACCAAGAAGAACGTGCATCCCGGCAAGATCGTGTCCACCTCGCAAGAGGTGGAGGTCATGGTGCTCGAGATCGACAGCGCCAAGCGGCGCGTGTCGCTGGGTCTCAAGCAGACCATGCGCAACCCGTGGGAAGTCTTTGCCGAGACGCACCCGGAAGGGGCCGAGGTCGAGGGCGAGGTCAAGAACATCACCGAGTTTGGCCTGTTCATCGGGCTCGACGGCGATATCGACGGCATGGTCCACCTGTCCGACCTCACATGGGAAGGGCGCGGCGAGGATGTCATCGGCGATTTCCGCAAGGGCGACATGGTCAAGGCCAAGGTCACCGAAGTGGATGTCGAAAAGGAACGCATCTCGCTGTCGATCAAGGCGCTGGATGGTGATCCCTTTGCCGATGCCGTGGGCGGCGTGAAGCGCGGCTCGGTCATCACCGTGGCCGTGACCAAGATCGAGGATGGCGGCATCGAGGTGGAATACGAGGGCATGAAGTCCTTCATCCGCCGCTCTGACCTGTCGCGCGACCGGGCCGAACAGCGCCCCGAACGCTTCCAGGTCGGCGACAAGGTCGATGCCCGCGTGACCAATATCGACAGCAAGACCCGCAAGCTGGGCCTGTCGATCAAGGCGCGCGAGATCGCGGAAGAAAAGGAAGCCGTGGAACAATACGGCTCCTCCGACTCGGGCGCTTCGCTGGGCGATATCCTGGGGGCCGCGCTCAAGGGCGACAAGTAAACCCTGTCCTCACGGACCGGACAACAGACCCCGTCGCCGCAAGACGGCGGGGTTTTTCCTTGTCCGAATCGGCCCTGCGACCGCCGGCCGCTTTGTGGCTTTTGGTCCGGGACGCCGGGCCAAGCGGGCGCAGGCCATGCCCGATTCTGCCAGGGCAAGGCAAAGATTGTCTGAATTCAGCCCGTTGAAGCCAAAGGCCGCTATTTCTCAGCCGTGATCTTGGGCCTATAGTCATGCAGGACAAGCGGGGCCAACCCGTGACGACGACATGATAGAACCCTGGGGGGCCCTGCCGATGATCCGGTCTGAATTGATCCAGAAGATCGCAGACGAGAACCCGCATCTGTATCAGCGCGATGTTGAAAAGATCGTGAACACGATCTTTGACGAGATCACCAGGGCGATGGCCGGTGGTGACAGGGTCGAATTGCGCGGGTTCGGGGCGTTTTCGGTCAAGAAACGCGACCAGCGCACGGGGCGCAACCCGCGCACGGGCGAGGCGGTGGACGTGGACGAGAAATATGTTCCCTTCTTCAAGACCGGGAAGCTGTTGCGCGACAGGCTGAACGGGAAGTAAGCTGGGCGCATGATGAAAACTCTCAGCTATGCCTTCTGGGCCGTCATCGGCCTTTGCCTGATCGTGGTGGGACTGGCCAACCGCGGGGCCGTCACCCTGCGCGCCATGCCCGAGGCGCTGGGCAACCTGCTGGGCATTTCGCCCGATATCGAGTTGCCGCTTTTCGTGGTGATCTTTCTCGCGATCGGGGTTGGCCTGCTGATCGGGTTCTTCTGGGAATGGCTGCGCGAACACCGTTTCCGCGCCGAGGCGCGTGACCGGGGCCGCGAGGTCGTGCACCTGAAGCGGGAAATGGACCGCCTGCGCGACAGCGACGGCGACGGGCGCGACGACGTGCTGCAACTGCTCGAAAAGCGCTGACCGTGTGACTGTGCGGGTCAAGATCTGTGGTCTGCGAGACGCGGCCAGCATCGCGGCCGCGGCCGCGGCCGGGGCGCGCTACGCAGGCTTTGTGTTCTTCGAGAAATCGCCGCGCCACCTGACCCTCCCCGAGGCGGCGGCGTTGGCGGTCGGCGTGCCGGTCGGGGTGGCCAAGGTCGCCCTGACGGTGGATGCCGACGATGCCACGCTCGACGCGCTGACGCAGGCGGTGCCGCTCGACATGTTGCAGCTCCACGGCCATGAAAGCCCGGCGCGCGTCGCAGCGGTGCGTGCGCGCTACGGCCTGCCGGTGATGAAGGCGGTGGGGCTGGCCGCACGCGACGACCTCGCTGTGCTCGACAGGTATCTGACGGTGGCTGACCAGATCCTCGTCGATGCCAAGCCGCCGCGTGGCGGGGGGCTGCCGGGGGGCAACGGGCTCAGCTTTGACTGGCGGCTGCTCGAGGGGCGGCGCTGGCCGCTGCCCTGGATGCTGGCGGGGGGCCTGACGCCGGCAAATGTGGCGCAGGCGGTGCGGCTCACCGGCGCGCGCCAGGTGGATGTCTCGTCCGGCGTGGAGCGGGGCCCGGGCGTCAAGGACGCCACACTGATCGCTGATTTCATCGCTGCGGCGGGGTAGGGACAAGAATTTTCGTACGAAAATTCTTGCAAGGATTTTCGTACGAAAATCCTTTCTCCGCTCTGGCCGGGCGCTGGCTTGCCGCTTTACCGCGACAGGGCCGCGCGCTACATCCTCGTGAAACAAGGAGAGCGCGATGCCCGACGACCTGATCAACAGCTTCATGACCGGCCCGGATGAAAACGGCCGTTTCGGCGATTTCGGCGGCCGCTTCGTCTCCGAGACGCTGATGCCGCTGATCCTGTCGCTCGAGGCGGAATACGAGCGCGCCAAGACCGACCCGACCTTCTGGGCCGAGATGGATTTCCTGTGGAAACACTACGTCGGCCGCCCCAGTCCGCTCTATTTCGCCGAGCGCCTCACCGACCACCTCGGCGGCGCCAAGGTCTACATGAAGCGGGACGAGCTCAACCACACCGGCGCGCACAAGATCAACAATGTTCTGGGCCAGATCATCCTTGCCCGCCGCATGGGCAAGACCCGCATCATCGCCGAGACCGGCGCGGGCCAGCACGGGGTTGCGACCGCCACGGTCTGCGCCAAGTTCGGCCTGAAATGCATTGTCTACATGGGGGCGCATGACGTCGAACGCCAGGCGCCCAACGTGTTCCGCATGCGCCTGCTCGGGGCCGAGGTGGTGCCCGTGACGAGCGGGCGCGGCACGCTCAAGGACGCGATGAACGACGCGCTGCGCGACTGGGTGACCAATGTGCGCGACACATTCTACTGCATCGGCACGGTCGCGGGGCCGCATCCCTATCCGGCGATGGTGCGCGATTTCCAGTCGATCATCGGCAAGGAAACCCGCGTCCAGATGCAGGAGGCCGAAGGCCGTCTGCCCGACACGCTGGTCGCGGCCATTGGCGGCGGGTCCAATGCCATGGGCCTCTTCTTTCCCTTTCTCGACGACAAATCGGTCAATATCATCGGGGTCGAGGCGGGCGGCAAGGGTGTGGACGACCGGATGGAGCATTGCGCGAGCCTGACCGGAGGGAGGCCGGGCGTGCTGCATGGCAACCGCACCTATCTGTTGCAGGACGGCGACGGGCAGATCCTCGAAGGCTTCAGCATTTCCGCCGGGCTCGACTATCCCGGCATCGGGCCCGAGCATAGCTGGCTGCATGACGTGGGCCGCGCGCAATACGTGGCGATCACCGACCGCGAGGCGCTCGAGGCGTTCCAGCTCTGCTGCGCGCTCGAGGGCATCATCCCCGCGCTCGAACCCAGCCATGCCCTCGCCCATGTGATGAAGATCGCACCGGACCTGCCGCGCGACCATCTGATCGTGATGAACATGTGCGGGCGGGGCGACAAGGATATCTTTACCGTGGCCAAGCACCTTGGCTTTGACATGAAGATCTGAGGCGTCTGGCCGCCAGAACGGTGCCCAAGGGCCCCATGCCGAATGGCCATGGGGCCCTTTTGCTGTCTGGCGATCCGCAGCCGGTGTGGGTTCGGGCGATGGTCCGTGCCGGCCGCCGGACCAAGGTCTGACGGCCCTACGCAATGGTCCAGGGGGGGTATTTTGGGCATCTGGAACATGGTTTGTGGTTTTCATCAGGTGGGACTGGCCCACCGCGAATGAAGAGGACCACCAAAATGAAGCGTTTCTTTCTGAGCACGACCCTTGCGATGGTGTTGTCGGCCGGCGTTGCCATGGCTTCGCCCTTTGACGACCAGATCGTCTCCAGCCTGCAATCGCAGGGTTTCGAACGCATCGAGATCCGGACCGGCCTGACCCAGGTCAAGGTCGAGGCGATCCGCGGTCAGGACAAGGTCGAGATCGTCTATGACCTCGCCACGGGTGCGGTCCTGTCGCAGCAGACCGGTCGCATTCGTGCCAACGACACGGTGGTGCCGGGCGTCGAAAGCCGGAACGAAAACCGGGATTTCATCCGCGTCGGCGGCCGTTCTGGCAATGGCCATGACAGAAACGGCACCGATCACAACGGCACCGGTCACAACGGCATCGATGACAACGGCTCCGATCACAACGGCATCGATGACAACGGCTCCGATCACAACGGCATCGATGACAACGGGTCGGATCACAACGGCCGCGACAATAATGACGACGACAACGGGTCGGACAATCACGACAACGGGTCGGACAATCACGACAACGGGTCGGACAATGACGACAACGGGTCGGACAATGACGACAACGGGTCCGACCGCAATGATCACAACGACCGCAATGACCATGGGTCCAACGACGACGACAACAACTGATCCACACGGCGTGTCCGCCCGCGCATGAGCGGCATTGCGGCACCATAAACCCGGGTTTAGAGACTTGTGCGGCGCGTTTATGACGTGCCGCACAAACTTGTGGTACATTGCCCCCTCAATCACCCGCAGGCAACAGGGTGAGGCCGGACCATCCGCTGCGCGTCAGAGTCACTGTCGCGTCAGGCGGCAGGCCGGAGTGAGGCAATGGAGTATCAGTGATCACCAGAAAGAACAGAAACCTTCCCTTTGCGACACTTGCCGCGGCAGGCGCCTTGGCGCTCCTGGCTGGTGTCGCCTCTGCTCAGGATACCGACCTGAGCGGCGATGGCGGCATCGGCGAAGTCGTGATCGACGAGTGCCTTGATTGCGTCTTGGACCCGGTCCCGGGTGAGGACGGCGGCGGCGACGATGTCGGGGTCGATGGTTGGGTCGATGAGTGGACCGACGTCGGGACGCCGGACGACGATGAGACCGTCATGGTCTATATCGACGACATCGTCGAGGATGTGGACGGCGAGCCTGTCGCGATCGCGGATGGCGAAGGTGGCGAGCCCCTCTACGATGCCGGTGGCGGTGATCTGGATTGTGGCGGCTGCGAGGTTCAGGCGACCTCGGGTGGTGGCGGGCCGGTGATCCTGCCGCGGACCCGGTCCGGCGCGGGCGAGAACGCCTCTGTGCACCGCTCGGTGCATCGCGGCGCCAATATCTGCACCACGGCCGACCTCTACGTGGCCTGGCTGTGCGACTGGCAAGGCTATGCCGCCCCGGTCAACTGAGGGGTGAAGACCGGCGCGGCGCGCAACCCGCGCGCCGCGCCATCCGGATCGGAACGGCCGGCCGGCACAGGGTCGCGGCCGCGCAAGCCCAGTGAAACACCCGGGAAAGGAGTGTGAGCCCATGAAGATCAGACGCGGCATGGCTGTGCTGGCGGTGAGCGCGGCGATGGCGACGGCCATCCTGAATGACCGTTTCGACACCTGGGGCCTGACCCCGGCCGAACGCGACGTGGCGCTCTTTGCGATCAAGGGGCTGTCATTGCAGGATATCGCGCGCCTGCGCGCGACCAGCGAAGGCACGGTCAAGGCCCAGACCAACGCAATCTACCGCAAGGCCGGGGTGAGCGGGCGGTCGCAGCTTCTGAGCCTGTTCATCGACGATCTGATGGAGCCGCAGGCGCCAGCGCTTCAGGCCCCGCGGGACGGCCAGCGCCGTTCGGCCCCGGCAGAGTAGGACCGGATCACACCGCGCATGCCTCGAGCACGGCGCGCGGCACGATGTCGAGCGCGCGGATATGCGTCGCGGCGAGCCTCACCTGCGGCGCGCAGCCTTCGTCATGGGCTTGCAGGAACCGGCTGGCACACAGGCACCAATGGTCTCCGGGGCGCAGGCCCGCAAAGCCGAACTCAGGTCGCGGCGTTGACAGGTCATTCCCTATATATTTGGAAAAAGCGAGGAATTCGGCCGTCATGATGGCGCAGACCGTATGGCTGCCGCGGTCCTGCGCACAGGTGTCGCACTGTCCGTTGCGGAAATAGCCGGTTATCGGGTCCGTCGAGCATGGCAAGAGCGGTTCGCCCAGCACGTTGCGCGACGGTTCCATCGCAACGGAGGGGCGTGTGGGGTCGGTGGTCATGATGGGGACATCTCGAATGAAATCTGTCGGTTGGCCAGTATGGCGTCGTTGCGCAGCAGTTGAACTTTGCCCGTATAGACGCCCGCAGGCCAGCCACCAGCGGGGATGCGGCGGCCGGCGGCACGGTAGAGCTGCGCTTGCGTCCGCTCGAGCGTTTCGCGGTGGTCGAGAATGCGGCCTTGCGGGCCGTCGATGGTGATCTGCACGCTGTCGCCCGTCCGGCCACCATAGAAATGGCCCCAAAGCACCAGCGCGGGGGCGGTGGGGGCGGGCGCTTCGGCTGCGGTGCCGGCCTTGACGGCGGCAAAATCGGGCACTGCGGTGGCAAACCCCAATCCGACAATCCCGCCGCCGGTATAGGCCGGCGCATCGCGCCAGAGCGTGTCCTGCGGCGCGCCATTGCAGGCCGCGGTCATGGCGGGGTCGAACGGGTCGATCTCCTCTCCGTTGTGGCGGACGGACAGATGCAGATGCGGAAACTCGGTCTGCCCCGACAGGCCGACCAGGCCAAGGATTGTCCCGGTGGTCACGCTGTCGCCCGCCTGCACCGCAACCGACCCGCGCGCCAGGTGGCAATATTGGGTCTCGTAGCCATCGGCGTGGCGGATCACGACACCATTGCCGCATTCGCGGCCCGCGACATCCGGCGCGCCGGGCGCCCCTTGCACGATGTCGGGCATCCCGTCGCGCACACCGGCCACCACACCATCGGCCGCCGCAAGAACCGCCACACCGTCCGCGCGCGCGGCGAGCGAGGGCAAGGCGAAATCGGTGCCGTTGTGCCCGTCGTAGGACAGCGTGCCGCAGGCAAAATCCGCAGCGCCAGGCCCCGGATCGCGGTCCATGAATTGCTGGATATGGCAGCTTTCGCCCAGCGTGCAATCAACCGGCAAAGACATAAGAGGCGCCTGCGCCACCACGGGGGTGGCGCAGGCCATGCAGAGCGCAACAAGCGCGGCGCGCATCACTCGGCGGTGAGCAGCGGCGGCTTCTGGCTGTCGCCGGTCAGGCGCGGGTTTTGCGGCGCCTCGAAAGTGAGGTCCAGCGCGCCGTCCTTGACGCCAACCTTGACGACGCCGCCTTTCGTGAGCTTGCCGAACAGCAGTTCCTCGGCCAGCGGTTTCTTGATGTATTCCTGGATCACGCGGCCCAGCGGACGCGCGCCCATCTTGTCGTCATAGCCCTTGTCGGCGAGCCAGGCGGCGGCAGAGGATGACAGGTCGATGTGCACGTTGCGGTCCATCAGTTGCGCCTCGAGTTGCAGGACGAACTTTTCGACCACCTGCATGATGACCTCCTTGGGCAGCGGCGCGAAGGCGATGATCGCGTCGAGGCGGTTGCGGAACTCGGGCGTGAAGGTCCGCTCGATGGCGGCGGTATCCTCGCCCGTGCGCCGCTCGCGGCCAAAGCCGATCGCCTCTTTCGCCTGTTCGGCGGCGCCGGCGTTGGAGGTCATGATCAGGATCACATTGCGGAAATCGACCGCCCGGCCGTTGTGGTCGGTCAGCTTGCCATGGTCCATCACCTGCAACAGGATGTTGAACACATCCGGGTGGGCCTTTTCGATCTCGTCGAGCAGCAACACGCAATGCGGATGCTGATCGACGCCATCGGTGAGCATGCCGCCCTGGTCAAAGCCGACATAGCCCGGCGGCGCGCCGATCAGGCGGCTGACGGCGTGTTTCTCCATGTATTCCGACATGTCGAAACGCAGCAGTTCGACGCCGAGCGTATCGGCAAGCTGCTTGGCGACCTCGGTCTTGCCCACGCCGGTGGGCCCGGCAAAGAGGTAGTTGCCGATCGGCTTTTCCGGCTCGCGCAGGCCCGCGCGGGCGAGCTTGATCGCGGAGGACAGCGCGATGATCGCCTGATCCTGGCCAAAGACGACGCGCCGCAGCGAGGCTTCGAGGTCTTTGAGCACCTCGGCATCGTCCTTGGACACGTTCTTGGGCGGGATCCGGGCGATCTTGGCCACCACGGCCTCGATCTCCTTGATCCCGATGGTCTTGCGCCGCTTGCTGTCGGGCATCAGGTGCTGCGCCGCGCCGGCCTCGTCGATCACGTCGATGGCCTTGTCGGGCAGCTTGCGGTCATTGATGTAGCGCGCCGAGAGTTCCACCGCCGAGCGGATCGCGTCGGCGGTGTACTTGATATGGTGGTGATCCTCGAAATAGGGCTTCAACCCCTTGAGGATCTTGATCGAATCCTCGACCGTCGGCTCGTTCACGTCGATCTTCTGGAACCGGCGCGACAGCGCGCGGTCCTTTTCGAAGTGCTGGCGGAACTCCTTGTAGGTGGTCGAACCCATGCAGCGCAGCTTGCCGCCCTGCAGCGCGGGCTTGAGCAGGTTGGAGGCATCCATCGCCCCGCCCGAGGTCGCCCCGGCGCCGATCACGGTGTGGATCTCGTCGATGAAAAGCACCGCGTCGGGGTGATCCTCGAGCTCGGTCACCACCGCCTTGAGCCGCTCTTCGAAATCGCCGCGATAGCGGGTGCCGGCCAGCAGCGCGCCCATGTCGAGCGAATAGATCGTGGCCCCTGCGAGCACCTCCGGCACCTGATTGTTGACGATCTTGTAGGCCAGCCCCTCGGCGATCGCGGTCTTGCCCACGCCGGGGTCGCCCACCAGCAGCGGGTTGTTCTTGCGTCGGCGGCAGAGCACCTGGATGCAGCGTTCAACCTCGCCTTCGCGGCCGATCAGCGGGTCCACGTCGCCCTTGCGCGACTTGGCGTTCAGATCGACGCAGTATTTGGCCAGTGCGGAGTCCTTGTCATCGGGCGTCACTGTCGGCTTTGGTTCGTCATCGTCGGATGTGGCGCCGGTGATCGGGCGGCTTTCGCCAAAGGCGGGATCCTTGGCCACGCCATGCGCGATGAAATTGACCGCGTCATAGCGGGTCATGTCCTGTTCCTGAAGGAAATAGGCGGCGTTCGATTCGCGCTCGGCAAAGATCGCGACGAGCACATTGGCGCCGGTGACCTCGGTCCGGCCGGAGGACTGCACATGGATCGCGGCGCGCTGGATCACGCGCTGGAAGGCCGCGGTCGGCACGGCCTCGGACCCGTCCACATCGGTGACGAGCGTGGACAGATCGTCCTCGATGAAATCCTCGAGCGCCTTGCGCAACTCGTCCAGATCGACCGAGCAGGCGCGCATGACGCGGGCAGCATCGGGTTCATCGATCAGGGCGAGCAACAGGTGTTCGAGCGTGGCGAGTTCATGGCGGCGTGCATTTGCCAGCGCCAGCGCCGCGTGGATGGACTGCTCAAGCGTTGTCGAAAAAGACGGCACGTTCAGTGCTCCTCTGATCGGGGGTCGGGAGGGAAGAACGCCCCGTCCTGACCCTGGCCTCTAGATGTTAAAGATCGGTTTTATCTGCGCCGCTTCAAGCAGTATTTTTCAAAAACCCGATCACGAGGTCCGGCGCGCTGCGCAAAGGACTCGCATTTGCCCGGTTTTGCGCCGCAGCATCGTGGCCCGGCCTCAGAACCGGTCCTTGCGGCGCCGGATTTCGGCCAGAACGGCGACCGGTTCGGCACCGGGCATGTCCACCGCCGCCTGCACCTGCGGCAAATGCACCCGCAGATAGGGGTTGAGCGCGCGGTCCTCGGCCAGCGTCACGCCGGTGGTGGGCCAGCCCTCATCGGCGCAGAGCGCCAGCGCGGCGTGGCGGCGGGCCAATGCGCCCGGGTCGGGGGCCATGGTGGCGGCAAAGGCGAGGTTGGCCTCGGCATAGTCATGGCCGCTGAAAATCGCGGTATCCTCGGGCAGACGGTCCATCGCGGCGATGCTGGCCTGCATCTGCGCGGGCGTGCCCTCGAACAGGCGGCCGCAGCCGTGCACCATCAGGCTGTCGCCGGAAAAGAGCGCGCTGCGGGCCGCGACGTGATAGGCGACATGCCCGATGGTGTGCCCCGGCGCGTCGAGGACGCGCAGGGAGAGCCCGCCGACCTCGACCTCTTCGCCGGGCGCGACAGCCCGGTCGAGCGGCGGCAGGCGGTGCGCGTCGGCGGCCGCGCCGATCACCTCGACGCCCGGGGCGCGCAGGGCCTCCACGCCCTCGACATGGTCGCCGTGGTGATGGGTGAGCAGGATGGCGCGCAGCCGCAGCCCTTCGGCCGCCAGCCGCGAGACGATGGGCGCGGCCTCGGGCGCGTCGATCAGCAGGCAGGTGCCATCGTCGAGCGGCAGCAGATAGGCATAGTTGTCCTGCCGGCAACGGACCGTCAGAACCTGTCGATTTTTCCGCATGGCACTTTCCCCTCGCTGTCGCTGATGTAAGGTGAGGTGCCCGCAGGGCGATGGCAAGCCGAAGGCGGAAAATGCATCTGGACGTGCAAGACCTGCGCAACTTCTACTACCGCAGCCCGCTGGGCCGTGCGGCGCAGAAGGTGATCCGCGACCGGCTGGTGCAGTTGTGGCCCGAGGCGCAGGGGCAGACGGTGGCGGGCTTCGGTTTTGCGGTGCCGCTGTTGCGGCCCTATCTGGTGCAGGCGCGGCGCGTGATCGGGCTGATGCCGGGGCCGCAGGGGGTCATGGCATGGCCTGCGGGGCTGCCCAATGTGAGTGTGCTGTGCGAAGAGACGCGCTGGCCGCTTGCGACGGGTTTCGTGGACAAGCTGGTGCTGATGCACGGGCTCGAGACCTCGGAAAACCCCACGGCGCTGCTCGAGGAATGCTGGCGTGTGCTGGGCCCCGGCGGGCGGGCGGCCTTCATCGTGCCCAACCGCGCCGGGCTCTGGTCGCGGCGCGATGCCACGCCCTTTGGCTATGGGCGGCCCTATTCGATGGGCCAGCTTGACGCGCAGTTGCGCCGGCACGGCTTTGTCATCGAAACGGCGCTCTCGGCGCTCTACCAGCCGCCCTCGCACCAGCGGATCTGGCGCAAGGCGGCCGGTATGCTGGAAACGGTGGGGCGGCACCTGCCGGTCTTTGCCGCGGGCGGCGTGCTGATGATCGAGGTGAGCAAGCATGTGGCCGCCCCGACGCGGCCCGGCCTGCCCGAACTGGTGCGCCGCCCGCTGCGTGTTCTCGACGGATTGCCCAGCCCCGCCACACGCGGCGCAAAAGAATCGCCCATGCCGCGCGACAGGCTGTGATAGGGAGAAAAAGAGGCAGACAAGGCCACGGGTTGCACCTGCGGCAGAATGCCTGTCGGTGTGGTGACAAATGGGGCGCAAAACCTGTCGCAAGGCGGTTGCGACACCCCAAAGCCTCTGCTACATCGCCCGTGATTTGACGCCCCCGTGATACACACGGAGGCGTTTCAGGCTGCTCTTGTGCCCGCCCTGCTGCGGGTGGCGCGGGGCCAAGACATCGGAAGGGTGGACGTGTCCGAACCAGCTTCGATTTCAACCGGCATCGCCAGCCGCTATGCCAAGGCGATGTTCGACCTGGCCCACGACGGCAAGGCGCTGGCCTCTCTGGAAACCGATGTCGATGCGCTCGACGCGGCGCTGCGCGGCAGTGCCGACCTGCGTGACCTGATCACGTCGCCGCTCTATACGCGCGACGATCAGGCGGCGGCGATTGCCGCGGTCGCAGGCAAGATGGGCCTGTCAAAGGATGTCACCAGTCTGCTCGGCCTGATGGCGGCCAAGCGCCGCCTGTTTGTCCTGCCGCAGCTCATCACCGTGCTGCGCGCGATGATCGCGGCGGAAAAGGGCGAGGTCACGGCCGAGGTCGCATCGGCCAAGGCGCTGACCAAGACACAGGCCGACAAGCTCGCGAAAACCCTTTCGGCGCAGGCCGGCAAGGACGTGAAGATCATCCAGACCGTCGATGAAAGCCTCATTGGCGGTCTTGTCGTGAAAATTGGCTCGAAGATGATCGACACCTCGATCGCCTCGAAGCTCCAGGCACTCCAGAACACCATGAAAGAGGTCGGATAATGGCGATCCAAGCTGCAGAAATCTCTGCGATCCTGAAGGACCAGATCAAGAACTTCGGCCTCGATGCCGAAGTGGCCGAGGTGGGTCGCGTGCTGTCCGTCGGTGACGGTATTGCCCGTGTCCATGGCCTCGACAATATCCAGGCCGGCGAGATGGTGGAGTTTCCGGGCGGCATTCAGGGGATGGCGCTGAACCTCGAGACCGACAACGTCGGCTGCGTGATCTTCGGCTCTGACCGCGACATCAAGGAAGGCGACATCGTCAAGCGCACCAAGTCCATCGTGAGCGTGCCGACCGGCGACGCGCTGCTGGGCCGGGTCGTGGACGGCCTCGGCAACCCGATCGACGGCAAGGGCCCCATTGCGACCACCACCCGCGGCATCGCCGACACCAAGGCGCCGGGCATCATCCCGCGCAAATCGGTGCACGAGCCGATGGCGACCGGCCTCAAGTCGGTTGACGCGATGATCCCGATCGGGCGCGGCCAGCGCGAGCTGATCATCGGCGACCGCCAGACCGGCAAGACCGCCGTGGCGCTCGACACGATCCTCAACCAGAAGGCCTATAACGACGCCGCAGGCGATGACGAGAGCAAGAAGCTCTACTGCATCTACTGCGCCGTGGGCCAGAAGCGCTCCACCGTCGCCCAGCTTGTGAAAAAGCTCGAGGAAACCGGCGCGATCGCCTATACGATCATCGTCGCCGCCACCGCGTCGGACCCCGCGCCGATGCAGTTCCTCGCGCCCTATTCGGCGACCGCGATGGCCGAACATTTCCGCGACAACGGCCGCCATGCGCTCATCATCTACGATGACCTGTCCAAGCAGGCCGTGTCCTACCGCCAGATGTCGCTGCTGCTGCGCCGCCCGCCCGGACGTGAAGCCTATCCGGGCGACGTGTTCTACCTCCACTCCCGCCTGCTGGAACGGTCGGCCAAGCTCAACGAGGATCATGGCGCCGGGTCGCTGACCGCGCTGCCGATCATCGAAACGCAGGGCGGCGACGTGTCGGCCTTTATCCCGACCAACGTGATCTCGATCACCGACGGCCAGATCTTTCTCGAGACCGAACTGTTCTACCAGGGCATCCGCCCCGCCGTGAACACCGGTCTGTCGGTGTCGCGCGTGGGCTCCTCTGCCCAGACCAACGCGATGAAGTCGGTCGCGGGCCCGGTCAAGCTCGAGCTCGCCCAATACCGCGAAATGGCGGCCTTTGCGCAGTTCGGCTCTGACCTCGACGCCTCGACGCAGGCGCTGCTGAACCGGGGTGCGCGCCTGACCGAGCTGATGAAGCAGCCGCAGTATTCGCCGCTCACCAACGCGGAAATCGTCTGCGTGATCTTTGCGGGCACGCAGGGCTATCTCGACAAGGTCGATGTGAAATCGGTCGGTCGCTTCGAGGCCGGTCTGCTCAAGCATCTGCGTGGCAACCACGCGGACCTGCTCGAGTATATCACCAGGGAAGACCCCAAGATCAAAGGCGAGGCCGAGACCCGTATCCGCGCCGCGCTGGACGCCTTCGCCAAAGATTTTGCCTGAGCCGTCAAGATAGGGAGACGGGCCAATGGCAAGTCTTAAGGACCTGAAGAACCGGATCGCGTCGGTCAAATCGACCCGCAAGATCACCAAGGCGATGCAGATGGTCGCAGCCGCAAAGCTGCGCCGTGCGCAGGACGCCGCCGAACAGGCGCGTCCCTACACCGAACGGTTCAACGCCGTGATGGCCTCGCTTGCCTCCGCGGCGGGCGGGTCGGCCTCGGCCCCGCGCCTTCTGGCGGGGACCGGGCAGGACATGGTGCACCTGCTGGTGGTGATGACGGCCGAACGCGGGCTTTGCGGCGGCTTCAACTCTTCCATCGCCAAGCTGGCGCGCAGCCATGCCGAAACGCTGGTGCGCCAGGGCAAGACGGTCAAGATCCTGACCGTGGGCAAGAAGGGGCGCGAGGCGCTCAAGCGCGACTGGGGCCAGTGCTTTGTCGCGCATGTGGACCTCAGCGGCGCCAAGCGGATCGGCTACGTCAATGCGCAAGAGGTCGCGCGCGACGTGCTCGGCCGTTTTGACGCGGGCGAGTTCGACGTGGCGACGATCTTTTTCAGCCGCTTCGAAAGCGTGATCAGCCAGGTGCCGACCGCGCAGCAGGTGATCCCGGCCAAGTTCGAGGACACCGGCGCGGCCGAAACGCTCTATGACTACGAGCCCAGCGAAGAGGCGATCCTCGCCGACCTGCTGCCGCGCGGCGTGGCGACGCAGGTCTTTGCGGCACTGCTGGAAAACGCGGCCTCGGAACAGGGCGCACGGATGAGCGCGATGGACAACGCGACGCGCAACGCGGGCGACATGATCGACAGGCTGACGATCGTGTTCAACCGGTCGCGTCAGGCCAAGATCACGAATGAACTGATCGAGATTATTTCGGGCGCGGAAGCGCTCTAGGAAACCGGAGAAACGCAATGGCACACGCAAAAGGCAAGATCACGCAGGTGATTGGCGCCGTCGTGGACGTGCAGTTCGGGGATGATCTGCCACAGATCCTCAACGCGCTGACGACCGACAACAATGGCAAGACGCTGACGCTCGAAGTGGCGCAGCACCTTGGCGAAAACACCGTCCGCGCGATCGCCATGGACGCGACCGAGGGCCTCGTGCGCGGTCAGGAAGTGACCGACACCGACGGCCCGATCATGGTGCCGGTGGGCGACGCGACGCTGGGCCGGATCATGAACGTGGTCGGCGAACCGGTGGACGAAAAAGGCCCGATCAATGCGGCGGAGCGCCGGTCGATCCACGCCGATGCCCCCGCCTTTGCCGACCAGTCCACCGCGTCCGAGGTTCTTGTCACCGGGATCAAGGTCATCGACCTGCTCGCCCCCTATGCCAAGGGCGGCAAGATCGGCCTCTTCGGCGGTGCCGGTGTGGGCAAGACGGTGCTCATCCAGGAGCTGATCAACAACATCGCCAAGGTGCACTCGGGCTATTCCGTGTTCGCCGGTGTGGGCGAGCGGACCCGTGAGGGCAACGACCTTTATCACGAATTCATCGACTCGGGCGTCATCAACGCCGAGGATCTGACGAAATCCAAGGTGGCCCTTGTATACGGTCAGATGAACGAGCCGCCGGGGGCCCGGATGCGCGTCGCCCTGTCCGGCCTGACCATGGCCGAACAGTTCCGCGACCAGTCCGGCACGGACGTGCTGTTCTTTGTGGACAACATCTTCCGCTTTACCCAGGCCGGGTCCGAAGTGTCGGCGCTGCTGGGGCGTATCCCCTCGGCCGTGGGCTACCAGCCGACGCTGGCGACCGACATGGGCTCGATGCAGGAACGCATCACCTCGACCAAGGCCGGGTCCATCACCTCGGTTCAGGCGATCTATGTGCCCGCCGACGACCTCACCGACCCCGCGCCCGCAACCTCCTTCGCGCACCTCGACGCCACCACGGTGCTGTCGCGCGCGATTTCGGAGCTCGGCATCTACCCGGCCGTGGACCCGCTCGATTCGACCTCGCGCCTGCTCGACCCCGCCGTGGTGGGGGAAGAGCATTACAAGGTCGCGACCGACGTGCAGCAGATCCTCCAGCGCTACAAATCCTTGCAGGACATCATCGCGATCCTCGGGATGGACGAGCTGAGCGAAGAGGACAAGCTGACCGTGGCGCGCGCCCGCAAGATCCAGCGCTTCCTGTCGCAGCCCTTTGACGTCGCCAAGGTCTTTACCGGGTCGGACGGCGTGCAGGTGCCGCTGGATGAAACCATCGCCTCGTTCAAGGCGGTTGTGGCCGGTGAATACGACCACCTGCCCGAAGGCGCCTTCTACATGGTCGGCGGGATCAAGGAAGTGGTCGCCAAGGCCGAACGCATGGCCGCAGCCGCGGCCTGAGGAGGATAGATGGCAGACACGGTTCAGTTCGACCTCGTATCGCCGGAACGGCGTCTGGCATCGGTTCAGGCCCGCGAAGTGCAGATCCCCGGTGCGGACGGGGACATGACGGCGATGGCCGATCATGCCCCGACCATCACCACCCTGCGCCCCGGTGTGCTGCGCGTGGTCCATGCCGGCGGCACGGATGATTATGTCGTCTCCGGCGGCTTTGCCGAGATCACGGCCGCCAGCGTGTCGGTGCTGGCCGAACAGGCGCTGCCCAAGGGTGAAGTGACCCAGGCGCTGTTCGACGGCATGCTGGCCGAAGCCCGTGCGGCGGCCTCTGCCGCCGAGGCGGGTTCGGTCGATGTCGCGGCCAAGACGCTCGCCGACATGCTCGCGATGGGCGAACAGATCGGCCTTTCCGGCCGCGTCTGACGCGAGGCCCATGGAGATTTTGCAAAAGGCCCTGCTTTTGCGGGGCCTTTTTCTTTTTCGTTTTCTTTTCGCAGTTGTGCCCCAATCCGGTGATAGTGGATCATCGGGGACGACGACGGACTTGCGGACGACATGAAGCGACTTGGACACCGGGCGATCGGGATCGATCAGGGTGATGTCATCCTGTTTTCGGATTTCGAACATGACGGCGTGATGTGGACCGGCGACGGCCCGCGCCAGACACGTGCCCATGTGCAGTTCTCGGACGCATTTCTGGACGCGCCCTCCGTCATTGTCGGTCTGTCGATGTGGGACATGTCGAACATCGCCAATGCGCGGGCTGATGTGACCACCGAGGATGTCACCGCGCAGGGCTTTGCCATCCTGTTCCGCACCTGGGGCGACAGCAAGATCGCGCGGGTGCGGGTGCGCTGGCAGGCGATCGGCCCGGTCGAGGACGAGGAGATCTGGTCGCTCGACTAGGGTGCGGTTCAGGCGGCGGAATACATGCCCTCATAGATCGGCCCCAGTGTTTCGGGGTCGAACAGCGACGACACCGAGGTGCCGTGCCAGATGTTCAGGATCGCCTGCGCAAAGAGCGGAGCGGTCGGCACGATGCGGATGTTGCGCGCGGCCTTGACCGCTGCGGTCGGCTCGATCGAATCGGTGATGACCAGCGATTTCATCACCGAATTGCAGATCCGCTCGACCGCCGGCCCCGACAGCACGCCATGGGTGATATAGCTGTGCACCTCGACCGCACCGGCCTTCATCAGCTCTTCGGCGGCCTTGCACAGGGTGCCGGCGGTGTCGCAGATGTCGTCGATCAGCAGGCAGGTCTTGCCGGTCACATCGCCGATCACCGTCATCTCGGCCACTTCACCGGCCTTTTCGCGGCGTTTGTCCACGATGGCGAGCGGCGCATTGATCCGTTTCGCCAGATCGCGCGCGCGCGCCACGCCGCCGACGTCGGGCGAGACCACCATCAGGCTGTCCATGCGCCCGGCAAAATGGTGCTGGATGTCGAGCGAGAAGATCGGCGAGGCATAGAGATTGTCCACCGGAATGTCGAAGAACCCCTGGATCTGCGCGGCATGAAGGTCGAGCGTCAAAACCCGCTCGATCCCGGCTTCGGTGATCAGGTTCGCCACCAGTTTCGCACTGATCGGCGTGCGCGCCTTGGTGCGCCGGTCCTGCCGGGCATAGCCGAAATAGGGGATCACGGCCGTGATGCGCCCGGCCGAGGACCGCCGCAGCGTGTCGGCAATGATGAGCAGTTCCATGAGGTTGTCATTGGCGGGGTTCGAGGTCGGCTGGATGATGAACATATCCTCGCCGCGCACGTTCTCGAACACCTCGACAAAGATTTCCTGATCATTGAACCGTTCGATGCGTGCATCGACAAGGCTCACGCTCATCCCGCGATGCAGCGACATGCGTCGGGCGACCGCGCGCGCCAGGGACTGGTTTGCATTGCCGGAAATGAGCTTGGGTTCGTTCATGGGGGTGGTCCTCTGGCAGGGGTCCGACGTTGCGCGATGCAACGGATTCGTGACGTAGCCACCGCCTAGCACAGGGCGCCGGTCTGGCCTAGTGTCGGGGCAATGTTGAGGTCCGAGGAGGGAACAAATGCCGCATGTCGATTACTTCTTTGCAACCATCTCGCCCTATACCTACCTTGCCGGGCGGCAGCCTTTCGAGATCGCGGCGCGGCATGGGGCGACGCTGACCTGCAAGCCCTTTGACATCATGGCGCTGTTCCCGCGCACCGGTGGCACCGCGCCCAAGGACCGGCACCCGAGCCGGATGGACTACCGTGCGCAGGACATGGCCCGGCAGGCGACAAAGGCCGGGTTGCCGCTGAACCTGCGCCCGGCCTTCTGGCCCACGAACCCCGCGCCGTCTTCTTATGCCATCATCGCGGCGCAAAAGGCCGGTGGGGGCGACCTCGCCGGGCTGGTGGCAGGGATAACGGCGGCGGTCTGGGCGCAAGAGCGCAACATCGCCGAGGATGAGGTGATCCGTGACTGTCTCGCAGCCGCCGGGTTCGACCCGACGCTGGCCGACCGCGGGCTGCTTGCCGGGGCCGAGGCCTATGCCGCCAATCTGGAGGAGGCCGTCGCGCGCGGCGTCTTTGGCGCGCCGTTCTTCATCACCGATGACGATGCGCGGTTCTGGGGGCAGGACCGGCTTGGTGATCTGGAGGCGCATCTGGCGGGTACGCTCTGACCGGACCGCGCGCAGGCGGCGCGGGTGGAGTTGAGTATTTGGGGCACAGAGAAGCCGGGGGTCAGTCTGCCAGCAGGCTGAGGAAGCGGTCGATCTCGGCCCGGGGCAGGGACCAGTCGCAGACGAAACGGGCGAGCAGCAGTTCATCGGGGTCGCCGTGGTCGGGGTCGCCGTCCCAGACGTAATAGCTGGCGCCGGCGGCGCGGACGCGCTGGTGCAGGCGGCGGGGCAGGCGGGCAAAGACGAGGTTGGCGGCGGGCTCCCAGGCGAGGGTGCAGTCGGGCAGGGCGCGCAGGCCTGCCACCAGATGCGCGAGGTTGGCATTGGCGCGCGCGGCGAGGTCGAGCCAGAGGTCATCGGCCAGATAGGCCTGCATCTGGGCCGAGAGATAGCGGTGTTTGGAGAACAGATGCGCGCCGCGTTTGCGGCGCAGTTCGAACTCCCAGGCCAGCGCGGGGTCAAAGATCACCGCCGCCTCGACGCCCATCAGCCCGTTCTTGGTCCCGCCAAAGCTGAGCGCATCGATGCCCGCGCGCCAGGTCATCTCTGCGGGGGTGCAGCCGAGGCTGACCAGTGCATTGGCGAAGCGCGCGCCGTCCATATGGGTTCTGATGCCGAAATCGCGGGCGGTGGCTGTGAGCGCCGCGATCTCGTCCAGCGTGTAGAGCGTGCCCTTTTCGGTCGCCTGTGTGAGCGACACCGGCCCGCGCTGCGGCCCGTGCACGCCGCGCGACTGTTCGGCCGCGATCGCCGCGTGCAGGGCGGTGGGGGTGAGTTTGGCGTCGGTGGCGGGCACGAGGGTGAGTTTTGCGCCCGAATAGAACTCGGGTGCGTTGCACTCATCCTCGTGGATATGCGCCATTGGCGTGCAAAAGATCGTCTCCCAGGGCTTTGACAGGGTGGCGAGCAGCAGGGAATTGGCCGCGGTGCCGGTCGCGACCAGATAGACCGCCGCCTCGGGCGCCTCGAAGATCTCGCGGATGCGGGCGCGCACGCCGTCCATCAGCGCATCCGTGCCATAGGCGCTGGCATAGCCCCTATTGGCGGCGGCGAGGGCCTCGATCACCGCAGGGTGCACGGGGCCGGCATTGTCGGAGGCGAAAAACATTCAGAGCGGCTCCTCGATGATATGCTCGTCCCAACTGTCCTCATCCACCTCGAATTCGGGGATGGTGAGGCCCTGCACCGACATGCCCGCGTCATGCACGGACTGGGCCGTGCCGCTGTTGAGCGGGTGCCAGGGGTAGAGCGGGCGGCCTTCGTAGCGCAGTTTGTAGGCGCAGGTCTTGGGCAGCCAGTAGTGGTTCCGGGCGATGGTCTTGGGCGTCAGCACGATGCATTCCGGCACGAACTGATGGCGGATCGGGTATTGCGCGCAGCGGCAGGTCTGGTCGTCGAGCAGGCGGCAGGCGACGCGGGTCAGCACGACTTCGCCGGTATCCTCATCCTCGAGCTTGTTGAGGCAGCATTTGCCGCAGCCGTCGCACAGCGCCTCCCATTCCTGGGGGGTGAGCTTTTCCAGCGGCTCGGTTTCCCAGAAGCGGCGGCGCAGGCCGCCGCGGTCGATCGGGTCGTCAGACATGGGGCAGGATCTCGCGGGCGCGGGCGCAATCGGCGTCCATCTGGGTGATGAGGGCGGGCAGGCTGTCGAACCGCGCCTCGGGGCGCAGATACTCCACCAGCGCGACCGAGAGCGTGGCACCGTAAAGGTCGCCATTGAAATCAAAGAGGTAGGTCTCGCAATTGGGCTGGTTGATGCCGAACATCGGCCGCACCCCGATCGAGGCGGCGCCGTCGTAGCTGCCGGCATGGGGGCCGTCGAGGACATCGGCCTTGACCGCATAGACGCCGAAACGGGGTGGGTGAAGGCCGGCGATCGACATGTTGGCGGTGGGATAGCCGAGGTCGCGGCCGCGCTGGTCGCCGCGGATCACCGGGCCTTCGATCCGGTGCCAATGGCCCAGCATGGCGGCGGCGTCGCGGGGGCGACCGTCTGTGAGCGCCGCGCGGATCGCGGTCGAGGACACTTCGCCTGCGCCCAGATCGACCATCGGCGCGATGGTGACGCCAAAGCCCATCTGCGCGCCAAAGGCGGCGAGGTCGGCGGCCGTGCCGCGGCGCCCCTTGCCAAAGCAGAAGTCCTCTCCGACCACGACGTGGCGCAGACCCAGCGCGCGGACGATCACGTCACTTGCAAATTCCTGCGCAGAAAGGCTCGCCAGGGCAGCGTTGAAGGGCAGTTCATACAGTTTTTCAACATCGAGCTTTTCAAGACGATGCGCGCGGGCGGCGGCGTCCATCAGCCGGAAGGGGGGCGCACCGGGGACGAAATAGGCGCGCGGATGCGGCTCGAAGGTGAGGATACCCAGCGGCGCGCCGCTCTGCGCGGCGGCGGCACGGGCGAGGTCGATCACCGCGCGGTGGCCCAGATGCACACCGTCAAAGTTGCCGATGGCCACGGCGGCGCCACGGTCGGCCGGGTCGATAAAGGCGATGTCACGGATGATGCGCATGGCGCTTGGGTAGCGTCCCTTGCCGGGCGGTGCAAGGGCGGGGGGCACGCGGGTGCGGTCAGTCGAACTTGCGGCTGGGGGCCATGACGAGCGCCTCGCCCGCCAGCACCTTCTTGCCGGCGACGAGGCAGCGCGTGTCCATCGTCACGCGGCGTCTGGCGTGGTCGATGGCGGTCACCTCGACCTCGGCCGTGACGAGGTCGCCGGGCCGCACGGGGGCGAGAAAGCGCAGCGACTGTCCCAGATAGACAGTGCCGTGGCCGGGGAGCTGCTCGCCGATCACGGCCGACACGAGCCCTGCCGTCAGCATGCCATGCGCGATGCGGCCACCGAATATGGTGTCCTGCGCATAGGCTTCATCCAGATGCACGGGGTTGTGGTCGGTCGAGACCTCGGCAAAGAGCGCGATGTCGCGGTCGGTGATGACCTTGGCGACAGAGCGGACCATGCCGATCTCGATATCCTCGATGCAGATCGTGCCGCGGGGCTGATTGTCCAACATATGTGATCCATCGCGCAACAAAGAGAACGTTGTGAGACATATAAACGAAACAAAATTACTTTGCAAGCGCAGAAAGACGTCAGCGCAGATAGCCGATGGCAAAGGTCGGGGCGAGCATCGCGCGGTCGAGAAAACTTGCCAGCGCGCCCGGCTCGGGCTGATCGGTCGTGGCCGTTTCCGCCGCCGCAAGCCCGCCGGAGATGAACAGGCTGTCGATATCCTCGCCCATCGCGCCCTGGATGTCGGTGTGGATGCCGTCGCCGATGGCGATGATGCGGGCGTTGCCGGGTTCGACCCCCAGCGCGGCAAGCCGGCGGCGGGCGAGGTCATAGATCGGCGGATGCGGCTTGCCGAAATAGAGGCTCTCGCCCCCCATCTCGGTATAAAGCTGCGCCAGCGCGCCGGCGCACCATTCGCGGCTGTGCCCGCGGTCCACCACGATATCGGGGTTGGCGCAGAGCAGTTTCAGCCCCTTGTTCTTGGCATAGAGGAACTGGGGGCGATAGACGGCCGGGTCGGCCATGGGGTCGGCGGGGCCGGTGCAGATGATGCCGGTGGCCTCTTCGAGCGGGACCTGCGTGATCGTCACCGGGTCGGCAATGATGTGCAGCGGGTCGAAAAAGCTCTGGTCATGCGGCTCGCCGATGAAATGCACATGGCAGCCGATCACCCCGGTAAAGAGCGCCAGGCGCGTCGCGTCGCCCGAGGTCGCGATCACGTCCCAGGCGTCGGCGGGGATGCCGAGGCCCGCGATCTGCGCCTCGACCGGGCCGCGCGGGCGCGGCGCGTTGGTGACCAGCACCACCTTGCCGCCCTGCGCGCGAAAGGCCTGCATCGCGCCGACAGCGGCGGGAAAGGCCGCCACGCCGTTATGCATGCAGCCCCACAGATCGACAAAGGCCGCGTCATAGCGGTCCGAGATATCGGCAAAGGACGAGATGATCTCGGTCATGACGGGCCTCTCTGAAGCTCAGACCTTGAGCGCGGGGATGATCTGCTTCTTGCGGCTCATGACCCCGGGCAGCACCACGGTATCGCCGGTCACGGTGGCGCCAAAGCTTTTCTCGGCCACGGTTCTGGTCAGATCATTGGGGATCAGCATCGTGGCTTCCTCGCGGATGATGTCCACCACAAAGAGCAGCACCTGGTCGGCGCCATCCTCTTTCGCCACAGCCTCCATGGAAGCCATCAGCGAGGCCTTGCGATCGAGGATCACCTGCGGCGCCGTGGTTTCGAGCACGGAGACGCGGAAATCGACGCCCTCCACGGTGTATTCCTTGCTGTCCATCCGCAGCAGTTCCGCGTCGGAGAACCGGCTGACGTCGGATTTCGCGGCGAACATCGCATCGGCCAGGGTGGGGATATCGACGCCCAGTTCCCTGGCCAGCCGCTCTGCCACCTGGCGGTCGGTGTCGGTGGTGGTGGGCGAGCGGAAGGCCAGGGTGTCCGAGATGATGCAGGACAGCATCAGCCCCTTGATGCCATCGGGGGCATGGCCGCCATGTGCGCCCATCAGCATATACATCAGCGTGGCGGTGCAGGCGAGCGGGCGGATGGTGATGTCGATCGGACCTGCGGTCTCGAGCCCGCCCACGAGCTTGTGGTGGTCGATGATCGCGGTGATGTCGGCGGCGTTGATGGTCTCGGGCAGTTCGGCCGGGTTGTTGGTATCGACGATGACGACCTTTTGCCCTGCGGCCAGATCGCCCAGCAGCGGCGGCAGCTCAAACCCCCAGTGTTTGGCGACAAAGGCGGCCTCTGTATTGGGCGTGCCCAGCAGCCGCGCCTCGGCCTTGGTGCCCATATGGTCGAGATACCAGGCCCAGACGATGGCAGAGCCGGTGGAATCGGTATCGGGGGATTTGTGGCCGAAAACGAGGGTGGTCATGGTGCTGTCGTCCTTGGGAGGGTTCGCGTTGCGCGCCTTATAGGGGGGCGGGACGGGGTTGTCACGCCACGCCGAACGCGGGCTGCGGACGGGTGGTGCGGAGCCTCCGGCGGGAGTATTTGGGGCACAGAGAAGCCGGGGAAGGCGCGTCAGTCGAGCCGGGTGATGGACCAGCCGTCCGACTGCAGGAGCGTCAGCAGGCCCTGTTGCCCGGGCAGATGGGCGGCACCGGCGGCGAGGACGATGCTGTCATGCGCGGCGGCGGCGGTGTCGATTACCCTGATCCAGGCGGCGTTGCGGGTGGTCAGGAGCGCCTCTTCGGTCAGGGCGAAAAGGGCGGCGCCTTCGGCGGCGGAGAGATCAGGCAGGAAATTCAGCGACAGGCGGGACAACTCCCAGGTTTCGGCGATGCGGCCGGCGAAATAGCTGTCGCGCATGGCGACAAGCATCTCGCTTTGCAGGTCAGGGTCGAGCAGGGTCAGGTGCAGCAACGCGATCTGGCTGTCGATGTCGCTTTGCGCGAAGAGTTCAAAGATCGTGTCCCAGGGTTCGAGTGCGGCCATCGGCACGCCGGCCGCTTCGGCCTCGCGCATCAGCAACTGGTCGAGGCCGGGCCCGCCGGACATCATGTCAGGCATGGCGCAGGGCGGCACCGAAAAGGTGAGCATCAGGAACCAGGGCTGGAACCGCGAGGCGATGAAAGGCGGGATGTTGCGGGCGCGGGCGGCCTCGGCCACGGCGGCCCAGGTGGCCTCGTCCAGCCGTTCGGGCAGGGTGGGGCCATCGGTCCGGAACATCAGCGAGGGGTCGGTGGCGAGCGCCGCCTGCATCGCGGCCTCTTCCTGCGGGGTCATTTCAAGCAGCACGAGGTCGGCGGCGGCGATCAGGGGCGACACGGTTTCGATCAGCGGCTGATGGCGGGGGTCGGCCAGGTGCAGCGTGCCGATCAGCGTGAGTGTGGTGTCGCCGCGCCGGGCCTGCCAGAGGCGCCCTTCGGCAAAGGGGGTGGCCGCGGTGGCGGTGGCGAGCGCGGCTGTTTGGGCCGGGGTGAGCCTGTCGAGCAGGGTCGCCCCGCTGCACAGCGCATGGGCTGGCGCCGCCGCCAGCAGGGCGGCCAGGGCTGTGGCAAGGACGAGGGCGCGCGGCAGCATGGTGTCCCTTTCCTGCTGTTCGCCGCTGAGTATAGGTGCCCCCGACCGGTTCACAACCGGACGGGGGCAAGATTGCCTGTGCCGTCACCGGGTTTGCGCCGCAAGAGCCGCGCAAAGAGCCGGCCAAACCCGCCGCCTTGGGGCGCCGTTCGACCGGTTGGCACAAGTCCGGCGCCGGTTGCCGTCGGGCGCGCAGGGGCGAGGCACAGCGCTGCAGGCCGGTTGCGGCGTGGGCTGCGGCCCGCATGGGGCAGGTCGAGCGCGGTTGTGTCGGGCAGGGCATGACGGTCGATACGCGGATCGACCACGTGAAATGTGGGAAGCATGGGGATTGTCCTGAAGCGGGAAGGAGGGGAAGGCACACCAAAAGCGGGCCGTCGTGACTGCATGCGGCGCCATCAGATGGCGCTGTGGGGGGTTCCTTTATGTCGCATGTCGTCCTCCGTTCGCTATGAACAGGATCAGGTTACAGGGCTGCGCGCCATTGGCAAAGCGATTTTCCGGCCTGGTCCGATATTGGCCGGCCTCGCCCCGGATTTTGTGGCGCTGCTGCCACGGTGGATCCTTGACAGTCCTGTCGGCATTGCCTAACTACCGCTCGTTGTCACTCGCCTGAGCTGAGTGCTAACGGCCCCGCGTGGCGGGGTCCAATGGATGAACTTTGAGCTGAGGAGCTGCAAAGATGGCGTTTACACCGCTTCACGACCGGGTGCTTGTGCGCCGCGTACAGGGCGAAGAAAAGACCAAGGGTGGTCTGATCATCCCCGACAATGCGAAGGAAAAGCCCGCCGAAGGTCTCGTGATCTCGGTCGGCCCCGGTGCCCGCAAGGACTCGGGCGAGCTGATCGCCCCGACCGTCAAGGCCGGCGATACCATCCTGTTCGGCAAATGGTCGGGCACCGAAGTCACGATCGACGGCGAAGAGCTGCTGATCATGAAGGAATCGGACATCCTCGGGATCCTCGACGCCAAGGCCGCTGCCAAAGCTGCCTGAGCCGTCCCCCGAACATCAGATATTGAAGGAGCTACAACATGGCTGCCAAAGACGTACGGTTTGATACCGACGCCCGCAACCGCATGCTCAAGGGCGTGAACATCCTGGCCAATGCGGTCAAGGTGACCCTGGGCCCCAAAGGCCGCAACGTGGTGATCGACAAGTCCTTCGGGGCGCCGCGCATCACCAAGGACGGCGTGACCGTCGCCAAGGAAATCGAACTGGAAGACAAGTTCGAGAACATGGGCGCGCAGATGGTCAAGGAAGTCGCTTCCCGGACCAATGACGAAGCCGGCGACGGCACCACCACCGCGACCGTGCTGGCCCAGGCCATCGTGATCGAGGGCATGAAGTCGGTCGCAGCGGGCATGAACCCGATGGACCTCAAGCGCGGCATCGACATGGCGACCGCCAAGGTCGTCGAAGCCATCCGCGCCGCGTCGCGCCCCGTGTCCGACACCGCCGAAGTGGCGCAGGTCGGCACGATTTCCGCCAATGGTGAAGCCGAGATCGGCCGCCAGATTGCGGATGCGATGCAGAAGGTCGGCAACGAGGGTGTCATCACCGTCGAAGAAAACAAGGGTCTGGAGACCTCGACCGATGTGGTCGAAGGGATGCAGTTCGACCGCGGCTACCTGTCGCCCTATTTTGTCACCAATGCCGACAAGATGACCGCAGAGCTCGAAGACGCGCTGATCCTGCTGCACGAGAAGAAGCTGTCGTCGCTGCAGCCGATGGTGCCGCTGCTCGAGGCCGTGATCCAGTCGGGCAAGCCCCTGCTGATCATCGCCGAGGATGTCGAAGGCGAGGCGCTGGCCACGCTGGTCGTGAACAAGCTGCGCGGCGGTCTCAAGATCGCGGCGGTCAAGGCCCCCGGCTTTGGCGATCGCCGCAAGGCGATGCTGCAGGACATCGCGATCCTGACCGGTGGTCAGGTGATCTCGGAAGACCTGGGCATGAAGCTCGAGTCGGTCACCATCGACATGCTGGGCACCGCCAAGCGCATCTCGATCACCAAGGACGAAACCACCGTCGTGGACGGCCATGGCGTGAAGGCCGAGATCGAAGCCCGCGTGGCGCAGATCCGCAACCAGATCGAGGAAACCACCTCGGATTACGACCGTGAAAAGCTTCAGGAACGTGTCGCCAAGCTCGCCGGTGGTGTCGCTGTCATCCGCGTCGGCGGCATGACCGAGATCGAAGTCAAGGAGCGCAAGGACCGCGTCGATGACGCGCTCAATGCGACCCGTGCGGCCGTGCAGGAGGGGATCGTCGTCGGTGGCGGCGTGGCTCTGGTGCAGGCAGGCAAGGTGCTCGACGGGCTCAAGGGCGCGAACAGCGACCAGGACGCGGGCATTTCGATCGTCCGCAAGGCGCTTGAAGCGCCGCTGCGCCAGATCGCGCAGAACGCCGGCGTCGATGGCGCCGTGGTGGCCGGCAAGGTCCGGGAATCGAACGACAAGACGTTCGGCTTCAATGCGCAGACCGAGGAATATGGCGACATGTTCAAGTTCGGCGTGATCGACCCGGCCAAGGTCGTGCGCACCGCGCTCGAGGATGCGGCCTCTGTTGCCGGCCTGCTGATCACGACCGAGGCGATGGTTGCTGACCGTCCGGCCAAGGAATCCGCTGGCGGTGCCGGCGGCGGCATGGGCGGCATGGGCGGCATGGGCGGCATGGACGGGATGATGTAATCACCCCTTCCCGCTGTGGAAGTTTGGGGGCGTCCTGCGGGACGCCCCTTTTTCGTGGCGATCCGGTCAAGCGCTCCGGAGAGGGCGGTGCGGGAAAAAGTCTTCGTACGAAGACTTTTGCAAGATCCTTCGTACGAAGGATCTTTGCCCCCGTGGCCTGTCGCGCTCCGGTCGGCATGGCGCGGGGAAAAGTCTTCGTACGAAGACTTTTGCAAGATCCTTCGTACGAAGGATCTTTGCCCCCGTGGCCTGTCGCGCGCTAGCGCAGGATCGGCTCGAGCGGATCATATCCCGGCGCATCCGCATCGCCCCAGGCGACGGCCGCGAGGCTGTCGGGTTTGACCAGCATCCCCGCCATCTCTGCCCGCGTGACCCAGCGACGGTGGCTGACGATGCCTTCGGGGTCTGTCCAGTCGCCGTCGGGCCAGTCGCCGTCTGTCCAGTCGCCGTCGGGCCAGTCGCCGTCGGGCCAGTCGCCGTCGGGCCAGTCGCCGTCGGGCCAGTCGCCGTCGGGGTCGCCGGCAATCAATGTGCAGCGGAAATAGAGATCGACCTGATGGAAGGTCCCGGCCGGGTCGTGAAACTCGTTCACCAGGCAGGGCGCGCCCACCGTGATCCGCAGGCCGGTTTCCTCCATCACCTCACGGCAAAGGTTGTCATGCAGGCTCGCATGGGCCTCGACCCCGCCACCGGGGGCGCACCACAGATGCGTGCGGCCTTTCCACGCATTCACCAGCAGGAGGCGGTCGTCGCGCAGGATGACGGCACGGACCGCAAGGCGCGGAGGCGTGGGGGGCTGGGGGCGCTGTGGACCTGTCATCGCCGCAGGATGGCGGTGGCGCGGCGCGCTGACAAGAGGCCCGAGCGAGGCCCGGGTGGGAGCCGGTGCGAGGCCCGGGTGGGAGCCGGTGCGGGAGCCGGTGAAGGAGAGCCGGTGAAGGAGAGCCGGTGCGGGGCCCTGCACGCTGGAGTGTGACGCTGGGTCAGGATGAGCTGACCTGTCAATTGACACAAACAGGGTTTATTCCTCCCTCATGACGCATCGCAAGTCTCTGCTGGTCCTGGTCCTGGTCACCGCTCTGGCGGCGGGGTTTGCCGTGGCGCAGGTGTCCCGGGTCGTGCCAGCGCCCGATGCGTCACAGACGGGGCGCGGCGCAGACGAATGCGTCGTGCTCCTGCATGGTCTCGCCCGGTCGGAACTGTCCTTTGCCCTGTTGCAGCAGGTCCTCGAGGCAGAGGGCTATGCGGTTGTGAACGCCGGTTATCCTTCGACCGAATTCTCGATCGGGCAACTTGTGCGCGAAACCTTGCCGCGGGATGTCGCGGCCTGTGGCCCGCGCCGGGTGAGCTTTGTCACCCATTCGATGGGCGGTATCCTCGTGCGGGCCTGGCTGGCGGACAACCGGCCCGCAGTCATGGGGCGCGTCGTGATGCTGGGCCCGCCCAATGGTGGATCAGAGATCGTTGATATCTTTGGCGATTTCGAGGTCTTTGAGTGGATCAACGGGCCGGCCGGATTGCAGATCGGCACTGATGCCGACTCCGTTCCCAACCAACTCGACCTGCCGTCCTATGAGGTCGGGATCATCGCGGGGAATGCGAGCCTCAACCCGATCTATTCGGCGCTGATCGACGGCGAGGATGACGGCAAGGTCTCGGTCGCCTCCACCCGGCTTGAAGGGATGACCGACCATCTCACGCTGCCGGTGAGCCACACCTTCATGATGAACAATCCGCTCGTGATGGCGCAGGTGCTGGCCTTTCTGCGCGACGGGCAGTTTGACCGGGGGCTGTCGCTGACTGGCGTCATCATGGACAATGTGCTGCCCGCCTCTGACTGACAACGCACCCGGCCGGGCTGTCGGGCCGCGCGTATCAATGGCGCAAGGAAGCCGCAAGGTGGGTCTCAGGCCGGGCCGGTGATGCGGTTGAGGTGGCCCATCTTGCGGCCGGGGCGGGCCGCGCCCTTGCCATAGAGGTGCAGTGCAGCGCCGCCCTTCGCAAGGGCCGGCACGCGGTCGATGTCGGCGCCGATCAGGTTTTCCATCACGACATTGCTGTGGCGCGCGCCATCGCCGAGCGGCCAGCCGGCAACCGCGCGGATATGCTGTTCGAACTGGCAGATGGTGCAGCCGTTCTGCGTCCAATGGCCCGAGTTGTGCACGCGCGGGGCGATCTCGTTGACGACAAGCCCTTGCGGTGTCACGAAAAGCTCGACCCCGATCACGCCCACGTAGTCGAGCGCGGTCAGGATCCGCGCGGCGATCAGCACCGCGTCGCTGCGCTGACTGGCACTGAGCCGGGCCGGCACGGTGGTGGTGCGCAGGATGCCGTCCTCATGCACATTCTCGCCGGGGTCGTAGCAGGCGACGGACCCGTCCAGCCCGCGCGCGCCGATGATCGAGACCTCGTGGCTGAAGGACACAAACCCTTCGAGAAGCGCAGGCGCGCCGGCCAGCGCCGCAATCGCGGTGTCGGCATCGCTGACCGTCATGATGCGCGCCTGTCCCTTGCCGTCATAGCCCAGCCGGCGGGTCTTGAGGATCGCGGGAAGGCCGGTGACGGTCATGGCAGAGGCGAGGTCGGCGGGGCCGTCCACGGGCGCATAGGGGGCCGTGGCAAGACCGAGATCGCGCAGGAATGACTTTTCCGGGAGGCGGTCCTGCGAGATGGCGAGCGCGCGGCGGTTCGGGCGGACCGGGCGCAGCGGCTCGAGCAGGTCGAGCGTGGCGGCGGGAATATTCTCGAATTCGTAGGTGATGACATCGACGCTTGCGGCGAATGCGGTCAGTGCTTCGACATCGTCAAAGGCGGCGGTCGTGAGGCTATGGGCGACATCGCCGGCCGGCGCATCCGGCGCGGGGTCGAAGATGTGGCAGCGCAGGCCCAGGCGGCTCGCCGCGACGCAGAGCATCCGCGCGAGTTGCCCGCCGCCAAGAATGCCGATGTGGCTCCCCGGTGCGAGCGCCTCAGTCATCGCGCGGCTCGTCCGGGATCGAGGCGGAGAGGGCCGCGCGCCAGGCATCGAGCCGGGCAGCGAGGGCGGCATCCTGCAACGCCAGGATGCCCGCCGCCATCAGCCCGGCATTGGCCGCCCCGGTGGCCCCGATCGCCATCGTGGCGACCGGAAAGCCGCGCGGCATCTGCAGGATGGAATAGAGCGAATCGACCCCAGCCAAAGCCTTTGTCTGCACCGGCACACCGATCACCGGCAGCCGCGTCTTGGACGCCATCATGCCGGGCAGATGCGCCGCGCCGCCCGCGCCCGCGATGATCACCTGCAGGCCGCGGTCCACGGCGGTCTTGCCATAGTCCCACAGCCGGTCGGGGGTGCGGTGGGCGCTGACGATCCGGGCCTCATGGGCGACCGCGAGCGCATCGAGCATCTGCGCCGCCTCGCGCATCGTGGCCCAGTCGGACTGGCTGCCCATGATGATGCCCACCTTGATGTCCGCCATGTCAGGACCCTGTGCCGTGAAAGAGGAAGCGGCACTATAGCGGGGGCGGGGGCGGGGGCAAGCGGGCTTGCCGTCGGGCTGTGGGCGTAGCAGGTATGCCCGTGTCTGCCCGTCTGCCCGTCTGCGCGCCTGCCCGTCTGCGCGCCTGCCCGTCTGCGCGCCTGCCCGTCTGCGCGCCTGCCAGTGCACGCGCCAGAGGCCGTCATGGGCGGATCAGGCGATGATGTCGGGCAGGATCCGGTCCTCGAGTTGCCTGATCTGGTCCTTGAGCGCGAGTTTCTGCTTTTTCAGCCGCTTGATGGTGAGCATGTCCGACGACCCGCGGTCCTGCAGCGCGTGGATCGCCTCATCGAGGTCGCGATGCTCGCGCTTGAGCACGGCGAGCTTGATCCGCATGACCTCGATCTGTTCGAGCTTGGCCGAGATATTCATCGCATGTCCTTTTGCCGCGCCATCGCGGGCGCCGGGCTTGCGCGCAGGATAGTCAGCTTGACCCCTCTCGCCTAGCCCCCCACTTGCGCGCCGCGGCTCTGGCCCCCATATTTCCGACGTGGTCGCCGCAACCGGCGGGGCCGCGCCTGACTGTCGCTTGTGCAAGGACGTGTCGCATGACGAAACTGACCCTGGGGACGCACCCGTTTCTTCTGGGCTTTGACCAGCTTGAGCGGCTGGTCGAGCGGACGGCAAAAACCGGCAATGACGGATATCCGCCGTATAATATCGAACAGACCTCGGACCGGTCCTACCGCATCACGCTTGCCGTTGCGGGCTTTCAGGAGGGTGACCTCGCGATCACGGTCGAGGACAATCAACTGGTCATACGGGGGCGGCAGACCGATGATGGCGAAGGGCGCGTCTTTCTCCACCGGGGGATCGCCGCGCGACAGTTTCAGCGGTCATTCGTGCTGGCGGATGGGGTCGATGTCGGAGAAGCGTCGATGGAAAACGGCCTCTTGCACGTCGATCTGACCCGCGCCTTGCCCGAAAACATCGTGCAGACCATTCGTATCAGGAAAGGGGCGGACAGGTGAATACGACCTTTGATCTGGGAAAGTTCGGCGACAAGGTCGTCTATGTGAAATCGGTTCCCGTGGCGTCGCTGCCCGATAAACTGCGCGCGCAGGCGGGGGAACGTGAGGTTCTCTTTGCCGTGCATGACGCGGAGGGGCAGCAACTGGCACTGGTCGCGGACAGGGCGCTGGCCTTTGCACTGGCGCGGCAGCACGACATGCGGCCTGTCACGGTTCACTGACCGGGGCAGGACACCCCCGGGACGTTCCACAACCGCGCAACGGATATCGGCCGCCGCTGCGTTTGACATACCGGGACCGGACTTTGCGGTCGCTTGAGTGAAACGGGTCTCGCCGGCCCAGACGGAGACAGGATGCCTGGAACAGTGGGTTACAGACGGGTGCAGATCGCGTTGCACTGGGCTATCGCTGTGGTGATTGCCGCGAATTATCTGCTGGGCGATGATATGGGCCGCGCGCTGCGCACCCATCTGCAGGGCGGCGAGGTCGGTCTGTTTCCGGCCATGATGCATGTCTGGCTCGGACTTGCGGTTCTGGTGCTTGTGGCGCTGCGGCTGGGGGTGCGGTTGATCCTCGGTGTGCCGGAGGCCCCCGCGGGCGACCCCGAGCTCTTGCGCCGTGCGGGCCATCTTGTCCATGTCGCGCTCTATGTGCTGATGATCGCCATGCCGGTTTTCGGCGTGCTCGCCTGGTATGCCGGCATCGGTGTCGCGGGAGACGCGCATGAAATCGCGGCGAATCTGATCATGCTGCTGGCCGGTCTGCACGCGGTGGCGGCGTTGTTTCACCACTATGTGCTGGGCGACGGGCTGATGTGGCGGATGCTGCGCGCGCAGTCACGGCACTGATCGCATCCGCCCGACAGGCGCCCGCAAAAGCCGTCCCTCCCACGGCCGCAGGGCCGGCCGGGCCGCGGGGCCATAACCCGCGGCGGCATTTGCAAGCTGTGGAAACAGCGAGAGGATTTCGCTGCGCGTCGCCGCACCCAGCGCATCCATGGCGGTGGCGCCGGGGTGAAAGCTTTCCGAAGGGGCGCCTTCGGAAAAGACGATCTGGTGACGGGCAAAGAGGATGTGGACATAGGTGACATGGTCTTGTGGCCAGCGGCGCACGTTGTGGTCATTGATCAGCGCGCGCGCGGGCACCAGAACCTCGTCGCTGCCGAACAGCATCTGCGCCCGCCAACCGCCCACCAGCATCCGGTGCTGCGGCGACACCAAAAGGGCGCGCCTGTTGCCGATGGCGCCGGCGGCAAAACGCACCGGTGCCATTGCGCCCATGCCCGCCACGCGGCGCTGCCCGACCCAGACCAGCGGTTGCAACCCGTCATCGGCGGTGCGGACCGCGTCGCCCGCGCGCAGCATCTCGACCGGGCGGGGGCCGGTGGCGGTGTCGATCAATGTGCCCGCGACAAAGCAGACAAAGGACTGCACGCGGTTCGACGTCCAGGTGCCGTCATAATCGACCCCGACAAAATTGCCGAGCGTGATCGACGTGACCTGGCTGTAGTGTTTGCCCATGGGGATGTCAGCGTCGTTGATCCTCGCCATCCAGGTGCCGTCGGTGAACAGCCAGACCGGCATGGTCACGGTCACCGTGCTGCCATCGACCATCAGGTTGGTGCCGTCATAGCAGCCGATTTCCGCCACTGTCCTCACCTGACCGTTGATCTTGACCCCATCGACGGTGCCGGGGGAATTGTCGTCGGTGTCGGCATCGATGATGAGCCCGTCGTCGTTGCCATCGACCCAGGTGACGTTCTTGTAGCCGTTCGGATTGACCGGCAAACCATTGCCGTTTGTCCCCAGATTGTCCTGATTGTTGGGGTCAAAGCCGGGCCAGAGCGTATCGCTCACCCAGGCCCAACTGCTGCTGTCCGCCATGATCCTGCCCGTCCCATGATGCTGATGAGGCATGATGGACGATTCGGGTTAGGTCTGGGTAAATGCGCCAGCGCCGCCCGCAGAGGGGGCGGCACTGCCTGTGGTCGGGCCCGTTCAGGCCTTGATGAGGCCCATGCTCTCGAGCTTCAGGATCACCTGATGCGCGCAGTGATCGACCAGCACCTGTTCGGTGTCGAGCCGCAGTTCGGGGCTCTCGGGCACGTCATAGGGGTCTGAAATACCAGTGAATTCCTTGATCTTGCCTTCGCGCGCGAGCTTGTAGAGCCCCTTGCGGTCGCGGCGTTCGCATTCCTCGATGCTGGTCGCCACATGCACCTCGATAAAGGCGCCGAACTGCTCCACATCCTCGCGCACGGCGCGGCGCGTGGCCGCATAGGGCGCGATCGGCGCGCAGATCGCGATGCCGCCGTTCTTGGTGATTTCTGACGCGACATAGCCGATGCGGCGGATGTTGAGGTCGCGGTGTTCCTTGGAAAAGCCCAGTTCCGACGACAGGTTCTTGCGCACCAGATCACCGTCGAGCAGCGTCACCGGGCGGCCGCCCATCTCCATCAGCTTGACCATCAGCGCATTGGCGATGGTGGATTTGCCGGACCCGGAAAAGCCGGTGAAGAACACGGTAAAGCCCTGCTTGGACCGCTCGGGCGAGGTGCGGCGCAGTTGTGTGACGACCTCGGGGAAGGAGAACCAGTCGGGGATGTCGATGCCTTCGCGCAGGCGGCGGCGCAGTTCGGTGCCGGAGATATCGAGCACAGTCGCACCCGCAGGCACTTCGTCAATCGGGAAATACTGTGCCTTTTCCTGCACATAGACCATCTGCTTGAAATCGACCATCTCGATCCCGATTTCGGCCTCATGCGCGCGGACCATCTCCTGCGCGGCATAGGGGTCATAGAAGTCCTGACCGGCAGAGTTCTTGCCCGGACCGGCATGGTCGCGGCCGACGATGAAATGCGTCAGCCCGTGGTTCTTGCGGATGATCGCATGCCACAGCGCCTCGCGCGGGCCGCCCATGCGCATGGCGAGGTTCAGCAGGCTCAGATGCGTGGTCGATGACGGGTATTTGTCGAGCACCGCCTCATAGCAGCGCACCCGTGTGAAATGGTCCACATCGCCGGGCTTGGTCATGCCGACGACAGGGTGGATCAGCAGGTTCGCCTGCGCCTCGCGCGCGGCGCGAAAGGTCAGTTCCTGATGCGCGCGGTGCAGCGGGTTGCGGGTCTGGAAGGCGACGATGCGGTTCCAGCCCATCTTGCGGAAATAGGCGCGCAATTCGTTGGGCGTGTCGCGGCGCCCCTTGAAGTCGTAATGCACCGGCTGCTGGATGCCGGTGACGGGCCCGCCCAGATAGACCTTGCCCGCCTTGTGGTGCAGGTAGTTGACCGCCGGATGCGCGATGTCATCGGCGCCAAAGACCATCGCGGCCTCGCGCGCCTTGTTGGGCAGCCATTTGTCGGTGATTGTCATGGTGGCGAGGATCACACCCTCCTGGTCGCGCAGGGCGATGTCCTGCCCAGGCTCGACCTTGGCGGCAAACTCCTCGGTCACGTCGAGCGTCACCGGCATCGGCCAGAGCGTGCCGTCGGCGGTGCGCATCGTGGTGACGACGCTGTCATAATCGGCCTCGGTCAGGAACCCCTTGAGCGGGTGGAAACCGCCGTTCATCAACAGTTCCAGATCGCAGATCTGGCGCGGGGTCAGGTCGTGACTGACGAGGTTGCCCGCCTCGACCTTGAGCTTTTGCGCGCTGTCGTAGCTGACATAGAGTTCCGGAATGGGGGCGAGGGGCAAGGCCATGGTGTTCTGACTTTCGGCGGGGCGCAAAATTTGGCCCGAGACTGGGACCCGAGACTGGGACCCGAGACTGGGACACGAGACTGGGATATGACTGCGCCTAGACCACGATCGCGACCCGATTCAAGCAAAATGCCATGGCGGCCCATCGAAAGGGGCCAGCCATGCCGTGATTGCGTAACGCTTCTACAACGGTCGGCGCCGATGACGCTATTCGGCCGCCTGCAGGTTGACCTCCTGCGCGGCCAGGAACCGCTCTGCGTCCAGCGCCGCCATGCAGCCCATGCCGGCACTCGTGACCGCCTGCCGATAGACATGGTCGGTGAGATCGCCCGCCGCAAAGACGCCGGGGATCGAGGTGCGGGTGGTGCCCGGCTCGACCTTCACATAGCCGCCGTGATGGGTTTCGAGCACATCCGCCACCAGTTCGGACGCGGGCGCATGGCCGATGGCGACGAACACGCCCTTGCAGGGGATCTCGGTGATCGCGCCGCTGCGCACGTCGCGCGCGCGCACGGCCTCGACGCCCTGCGGGTTTTCTGTGCCGATGACCTCGGCGATTTCGTGATGCCAGAGCGGCACGATCTTGGGATGCTTCAACAACCGGTCCTGCATGATCTTTTCGGCGCGCAGCGTGTCGCGGCGGTGGATCAGCGTGACCTTTGACGCGAAATTGGTCAAGAACAGCGCTTCTTCGACGGCCGTATTGCCGCCGCCCACGACGACGATCTCGGCGCCGCGATAGAAGAACCCGTCGCAGGTCGCGCAGGCCGACACGCCAAAGCCCTTGAACTTGTCCTCAGACGGCAGGCCCAGCCATTTCGCCCGCGCGCCGGTGGCGAGGATCACGGCGTCGCAGGTATAGGTGGTGCCGCTGTCGCCCTTGGCGGTAAAGGGGCGCTGCGTGACGTCGAGCGATGTGATGATGTCGCTGACGATCTCGGTCCCCATCGCACGGGCGTGCCCCTCCATCCGCACCATCAGGTCGGGGCCCTGCACCTCGGTGTCGCCGGGCCAGTTCTCGACCTCGGTGGTGGTGGTGAGCTGCCCGCCGGGCTCGATCCCCTGCACGAGGATCGGGGACAGCATCGCGCGGCTGGCATAGACGGCGGCGGTATATCCCGCCGGGCCAGAGCCGATGATGAGAAGGCGGGTATGGCGGGTGGTGGACATGGCGGCAGCCCTTCATGCAATCTGATATCCCGGATATAGGCACTGGCGCGCGCAGTTGAAACCCTGCGCGAACGGGTGGACATGACGCGCAAACCGGTTAAGGAAGTTGCGCAATCAGGAAAGAATATTGCGCCTGATGCCGACTTCGCGTAGTGTTTGCCAATTCAACACCAATCCACGCCCAAGCCTGCCGACGGAGTGCCTATGCCCGGATCGAAACTTGACGACATTGACCGGATGATCCTGGCCGAGTTGCAGGCCGATGGTCGCATGACCAATGTCGAACTGGCCAAGCGCGTCGGCATCTCGGCGCCGCCCTGCCTGCGCCGCGTCCGCACGCTCGAGGAGCAGGGCTATATCCGCGGCTATCATGCCGATATCGACCCGCGCGAAATGGGGTTCGAGGTGCAGGTCTTTGCCATGGTGCGGCTGATGTCGCAGGCCGAGGCCGACCTGACCGCCTTCGAGGCGCTCTGCATCGGCTGGCCGCTGGTGCGCGAGTGCCACATGCTCAACGGCGAGGTGGATTTCATCCTCAAATGTGTGGCGCCCGACCTGCGGACCTTCCAGAACTTCCTCACCGAGCATCTCACCGCGGCGCCCAATGTGGCCAGCGTCAAGACCTCGCTGGTGATTCGCGGCGCCAAGGACGAACCGGGCGTGCCCTTTGACGTGCTCGAGGACCGGCTGAAGCGTGAGCCCTAGGCCACGTCGAAGAGGTCGAGATCGGCCATCCTGAGGCGCGGCAGGATCGCGGCGCCAAAGGCGTCAGGCCCCGCGATATGCGGAAAGCACGACATGTAGAGGTCGAGCAGATCGCCCCGCAGGCCCAGAGCGTGCATCGGGCCGGGATGGAAGCTTTCGACCTCGACGCCATTGGCGACCAGACGGTGGTGGCGGGCAAAGCCGAGGTGGCACACCGGCGTCGGGGCCACCGGGGTCAGGCCGATCAGGTTGATGCCATCCACGAAATCGCGCGCCGGCACCAGCGCGAGGTCGGCACCGGTCAGCTTGCGGATGCCCGGGGCGCGATGCACGAGCCGCGCGCGCGGTCCCAGCAGCAGGTCGGTCATCGGCCGCGCGATCCCCAGCGCGTCGGCGGCGATCCGGGTGAGGCGGGTCATCACCGGGTCCTGGCCCTGCGCCTGCGGCACGATCATCGTGCGCCCATGCCACAGCAGGGTCTGGAACCCGTCATCAACGGTGCGCACCCTGTCGCCCGGCAGCAGGTCCTCGACCGCGACGAGGCCGCGGTCGGTGGACATCAGCGTGCCGCGCGCAAAGGCAGCAAAGGCTTCTTCAAAGGCGGGCAGGGCCGGCACGAGACGGGAAAAGTCGCGGATATCGGTGCCGGACGGCGACAGATGGGCGACCTCGACCCGGCGCATGAGAGGCATCATGCGCTGAGGTCGCCCATCTGGCCGAGTGAACCGGTCCATACGGACCGGAGGTAACGCGTCGTGCGCTGCGAGGCCGGCAGCGACGGAGGGGGTCTTGGACATGCGATCACCTTGCGGTTGTCACAACATCTGCCGGCCCCCACCGACAACATCTGAGGAACGTTTCGTTGATCCAAATGTGTCGCAATTCGGTCAGGGCTGTCAAAGCTCTTGCGATCAACCGCAGGTGCGCTGCAACAATAGGGCAGGCCGCGGCGCCATTGTCCACGCAACCTGCCAGAGCCTGCCACATTCTGCGGAGGCGGGCTGCCGCAAGCCGGACAAGCGGGTAGAATCGCCATGCGATTGCGGTGCGGGCGGCCCTGCGCCTGCGCCGCGGACAGACTGGGCAAGAGAGGCGAGGCCGCCGCGCGCCCTCAGCGCGCCCTCAGCGCGGCCAGCGAGGGCCAGTGCGCGCCAGCGCGGGCCAGTTCGCGCCAGCGCGGGCCAGTTCGCGCCAGCGCGGGCCAGTCAGAGACAGTCAGAGGCAGTCGGAAACAGTCAGGCGCTCCGGGCGATCCGCGGTGCGCCGGTGGCTGACGCGGTGGCTGACGCGGTGGCAGTCGCGGTTGCGGTGCGGCGGACGACAAAGGCCGCACGGCGCAAGCCACGTTCCCAGGGCAGTTTGGTCTTGCAGGCCGCGGCCTCGGCGAGGAGCGGCTTGATCCAGCGGGGCGGGGTTTTCATGGCGATCCTTGCAATCCGAACGAGGTCTGACAGCAGGGATGCGCTCCGATCCGGGCGGCAGTGGGGCGCGATTGGGGTGAAAGCGGGGACAGTCCGGTGCGGATTGCCCGCACTGTCGGCCTCAGAGCACGATCGCGGCGATCAGGCGGCCATAATCGGCCTCGCGGGCATGGACCGACCGGCGATAGCTGAAAAAGCGGTCAGGGTCGCCATAGGTGCAATGCCGCGTCCATTCGGCATGGCCGACCCCGGCCGCGCGCAGACGCGACAGGCCAAAGGCGGGCAGGTCAAAGAGCATCCGGTCCCCCTTGCCCTGCGCGAAATGGCGCATGGCCGTGTCATCCCCGGCCAGCACGGTGTCCTGGAACTCGGGCCCGACCTCATAGGCGCGCTGGCTGATCGTCGGGCCGATGACCGCATGGATCCGGGCCCGCTGCGCGCCCAGACCCTCCATCGCCACGACGGTCGCCTCGAGCACACCGGCCAGCGTCCCCTTCCAGCCCGCATGCGCCGCACCGATCACGCCGGCCTGCGAATCGGCCAGCAGCACCGGCTGGCAATCGGCGCTGAGCACCGACAGCGCCAGCCCCGGCGTGGCTGTGACCAGCGCATCGGCCCGCGGGCGCGGCGTCGTGGCGTCGCTGACAATGACCACATCGGCCGAATGGATCTGGTGAACCCCGATCAGCGCGTTCGGCGCCACCCCCAGCGCTGCGGCCACGCGGGCGCGGTTGATCTGCACCGCCTCATGCTGGTCGGAACTGCCGTGCCCGCAGTTGAGCCCCGCAAACACGCCGGACGATGCGCCGCCCGCCCGCCCGAAGAACCCGTGGCGCAGCGGGGCGAGTGCGGCAGAGGTGATGATATCGAGCGTCATGTGTCCAGTCCGGGGATCGGGGCGGCTGCGTGCGGGGTGAGGCCGATTACCTTGAATAGCTGTCCCATTTCTTCGGGGTGGGTCAAGCGCCGATGCGCCGCGACATGCGATGCGCGGGCGTCAGCCCCCAGACCGGCCGCCAGGGCCTGCGCCCGCTGCGTGATCCCGAGGCGTTCGAGGAACACGCCCTGCGGTGTCAGGCGGCTGTGGCGCACAGGGGCAGCGGCACGGGCGATGGCGGCGAAATCGACATGCGCGGTCAGATCGGCCGCACCCGGAGCGGCGAGCGGATCGGCCCGTGCGCCGCCTTGCAAGGCCTGGAGCGTATCGCCCAGGCTCTCCCAGTCGCCATAGTCCACGATGATCGCCGCGCCACCATGACGCGCGATGCGCGCGCCGATCTGGGCGGTGATGGCGGGCAGGGCAGGGCAAAGCTCGACCAGGTCGCCGTCGCGCGTGTCATCGTGCCGGTTCGCCAGCGCCGCGACCGGAGTGGCGGGGGCAAGGCCAAAGGCGAGCGCTCCGTTCGCCAGCCCCACCATCCGTTCGCGCCAGCCCGCGCCGTCGCGGATGAACTGGCGGATCGGCAAGGCGTCAAGGAACTCGTTGGCGATCAGGAACAGCGGCGCCTCGGGCAGGCTCGCCACGCTGTCATGCCAGACCGCGCCCGGCAGGCGCGCGCGCTGCGCGGCGCGCAGCACCGGCGAGGTCTCGACCAGATGCAGCCGTGCGGCGGCGACAAAGCCCGGCATCCGCGCACAGGCCCGCAGCGCATCCACCATCAGCGTGCCGCGCCCGGGGCCAAGCTCGGCCAGCGTGAAGGGCGCGGGCGCCCCCTGATCCAGCCAGGCCTGCGCCAACGCCAGGCCCAGCAGCTCTCCGAACATCTGGCTGATCTCGGGTGCGGTGATGAAATCGCCCGCCCGGCCCAGCGGGTCGCGGGTGGTGTAGTAGCCATGCACGGGGTGCATCAGGCAGTCGGCCATGTATTGGGCCAGGCTCATCGGCCCCTGCGCCGCAATCCGCGCCGCGATGATCCGCCCCAGCGGCGTCACGCCTGCGCGGCCCGCGCCCGCCAGATCAGCGCCAACCCCACCACGATCATCGGCAGCGTGAGCGTCTGCCCCATGGTCAGCCCCCAGCCCCCGATGTGAAAGGCAAGCCCGAGCGGGTTGCCCGCGCTTTGGAACTGCGCATCGGGCTGGCGCAGGAACTCCACCACAAAGCGCGCGATCCCGTAGCCCGCAAAGAATACCCCCGTCAGCCGCCAGGGCGCACGCAGCGCCCCCGCGCGGAACGCCAGCCACAGGAGCACCGCCAGCAGCAGCGCCCCCTCCAGCGCCGCCTCGTAAAGCTGCGAGGGATGGCGCGCGCAAAGCCCCTCGAGCTGCCCGCAAGCTTGCGCCGCCTCTCCCGGAAAGATCACCCCCCAGGGCAGGCTGGTCGGCCGCCCCCAAAGCTCGGCATTGATGAAATTCGCCAGACGCCCGAGGAGGATCGCCGGCGGCGCAGCAATCGCCACCAGATCGGCCGCAGAGCCCAGCGGGATGTCCTGGCGGCGCGCAAAGACATAGATCGCGACCACCACGCCCAGAAACCCGCCATGAAACGACATCCCGCCTTCCCACAGGATCGGGATCTCGAGCGGATGCGACAGGTAATAACCCGGCTGATAGAACAGCACATAGCCCAGCCGCCCGCCCGCGATCACACCGACGATGATCCAGGTCAGCAGATCGTCAAGCTGCGCCGCGCTGACCGGCGCGCTCCCGCCCGCCCAAAGAGGCGCGCGCCGCACCGCCGCCACCGCGATCCGCCAGCCGATGATGATCCCCACGATATAGGCCAGCGCATACCAGCGCAGCGCGAGGTCGAAGCCCAGGACCGAGATCGAAAAGACCTCTGGCGAGATATCGGGAAAAGGCAAGCCGTTTTGCATGGCGCTTTCCTGCGGCCGGGGTGCGGCAAAGTCAACCGTCGCAGCCGCCTTGTGATGCGCCCCCACCCGGACCATATAAAGGACAACAATCACCGGAGGCTGACATGCAGACCCGCAACAAGATTTTCGACGACCTGTCGCAACTGATGACCAACGCCATGGGCGTGGCGCAGGGCGCCAGGGACGAGGCGCAGACGGCGATGAAATCGCTGATGGACCGCTGGCTCGCGGACCGCGACCTTGTCACGCGCGAGGAATTCGACGCCGTGCGCGCCATGGCGCAAAAGGCGCGCGAGGAAAACGCCGCCCTCGAAGCCCGCATTGCCGCCCTCGAAGCCAAGACCTCCGCCTGATCGTCACACGGCGCCCTTCATCTTTTGGCCAAAAATATCCCCGCCGGAGGCCAAGAGTTTTCGTACGAAAACTCTTGCAAGAATTTTCGTACGAAAATTCTTTCCCCGCCCACCACAGGCGCGCGCTGGCATGTTAGGTTGCCTCTGACACAGGGGAGGGAGAGAC
>JAACUH010000012.1 GCA_009993005.1 Rhodobacterales bacterium | reverse complement strand
AGCGGCACGCCCTCGCGCCGGGCCCGGCGGATGATCTCGGGCGCGCGGGTCTCGTCATCGTCGATCAGCGCATGGCACAGCGCCTCGATCTCGTCCTCGGTCGGTGCGGCTGCGGGGTCATGGAACGGATGCAGACGGGTGACGAGTTCCGTCACCACTTCCTTGGCAAAAAGTTGCACGGTCTGGTCGGGCAGACCGGCCTTGCGCAAATTCACGGCCACGCGCGCCCGTTTGAAGGCGGAGTCCGACCTGCGCTGACTATTCGACACGAATGGTGCCTCCGTCGATGTGGTGTTCCCGGTTGGCTGTCCACGGGCAGACCGCTTTTGCGATTCGTATACCGTTGTGCTCTAAGCTAGCACGATCATGTGTTCCGGCAAGACGGCTAATATCATCGCAGCGACAACCGGCCGCGCCTCAATATTCGACACCGATCTGCGCCTTGATGCCAGAGCGGAACGGGTGCTTGACAAGCTCCATCTCGGTCACGAGGTCCGCGAGGTCGATCAGGTCCTCATGCGCGTTGCGCCCGGTCAGCACGACATGTGTCATCGGCGGTTTTTCGTCGCGCAGAAAGGCCACGACCTCGGCAATGTCCACATAGTCATAGCGGATCGCGATGTTGATCTCGTCGAGCAGCACCATCTTGTTCGCCGGGTCGCGGATCAGCTCGCGCGCCTTGGCCCAGGCGGCCTGCGCCATTTCGGTGTCGCGGGTGCGGTCCTGCGTTTCCCAGGTGAAACCCTCGCCCATGGTGTAAAAGGCGCAGGTGTCAGTGAAATGGCGCAGGATCAGGTCACGCTCTCCGGTGCTCATGCCGCCCTTGATGAACTGCACGACGGCGCAGCGCATGTCATGGGCGATGCAGCGGAATATCATGCCGAAGGCGGCCGAGGATTTGCCCTTGCCCTTGCCGGTATGGACGATGACCAGCCCCTTCTGGTCGGTCTTGGTCGCCATGATCTTGTCGCGGGCGGCCTTTTTCTTGGCCATCTTGACGGCGTGGCGTTCGGTATCCTCGGTCATCTGCGGCTCTCCCCTCGGGACCGCGACTTTGGGTCAGGTCGCGGCGATGTGCAAGCGCGGTCAGGACAGCAGGGCAATCAGCCAGGGTGCCAGCAGCGGCGCGATCAGCGCGGTGAGCAGCGCGTTGAGCCCCATGCCGATGCCGGCAAAGGCGCCGGCGGTCTCGTTGACCTGAAACGCCCGCGCGGTGCCGATCCCGTGGCTCGCCACCCCCACGGCAAAGCCGCGCGCGCGCCAGTCGCGGATGCGCAGCAGGTTCAGCAGCGGCGTGGCGACGATGGCGCCGGTGATGCCGGTCAGGATCACCAGCACGGCGGTCAGCGTGGGCGACCCGCCGATGGTTTCCGACACGCCCAGCGCCACCGGGGCGGTGGCCGATTTGGGCGCGAGCGACAGCAGGATGTCGGCCGGCACGCCGAGCGCTGCCGCGATGGCCACCGCGCTCGCCATCGCCACGACCGACCCCGTGACCAGCGCCGCGAGCATCGGCAACACCACGGCGCGCACGCGCGGCAGGTTGGCATAGAGCGGCACAGCCAGCGCCACGGTCGCCGGGCCGAGCATGAAGTGGACGAATTGCGCCCCCTCGAAATAGGTCGCGTAGGGCGTATCGCTGACCCGCAAGGCAATGGCGAGCAGCGCCACCGCGATCAGCACCGGGTTGACATAGGGCCTGCGCCCTGACGCCTTGAACAGCGCGTCGCCGATGCCATAGGCCACCAGCGTGAGCGTGAGCCACAACAGCGGGTCGCGGCTGAGGTAGGTCCAGATTTCGGCGAACTCACGCATCGGGGCTGCGCACCGCGCGCGCCACAAGGAGAAACGCGCCCACCGCCGCCAGCATGGCGAGGATGGTCGAGCCCACGACCGCCGTCAGGATCGCCGCGCCATCGGTGCCGAGCGTGTCGAGGTGGCCGACCACGCCCACGCCCGCCGGCACGAACAAGAGCGACAGATGCGCCAGCAGCACCCGCGTGGTCGGCATGATCGCCTCGGCCAGCCGCGGCAGCGCCAGCAGCGTGAGGAACAAGAGCGCCATGCCGATCACCGGGCCGGGCAGCGGCAGGCCCAGCCCGCGCGAGATCACCTCTCCCGTCAGTTGATAGACCAGCAGAACCGTCAGATGCCCGATCATAGCCGCCCCAATGCGCTGTCAAATGCCGCCACCGCGATATCCGCCTGGTCCCGTGTCATGACCAGCGGCGGCCGGATCTTGATGATATTGCCATGCGGGCCCTCGTTGCCGGTCAGCACGCCCTCATCGCGCATCAGGTTCATCAGGCGCAGGGTCTCGGCCCCCGCAGGCTCCAGCGTGCTGCGGTCGCGCACCAGCTCGATACTGAGCGCAAGGCCGGTGCCGCGCACGCAACCCACGATGGCGTGGCGTGCCATCAGCCCCGCCAGCCCTGCCTTGAAATGCGCGCCGACCCGCGTGGCATTTTCCACAAGCCCCTCGCGCTCGATCACGTCGAGCACGGCATTGCCCGCCGCACAGGACACGTTGTTGCCGCCAAAGGTCGAGAAAAACGCCGTGTCGCGGATGAACCGCTCGTAGATCTCGGGCCTTGTGATGACCACGCCGATCGGGTGGCCATTGCCCGCGGGTTTGCCGAGGGTGATGATGTCGGGCACCACGCCGTGATGCGCGAACCCCCACAGATGCGTGCCCATCCGGCCAAAGCCCGATTGCACCTCATCCGCCACACAGAGCCCCCCCGCCGCGCGCACCCTCTCGAACACGCCCGCGACATAGCCCGGCTGCGGCTCGAGCACGCCATTGGTCATGAAGGCACTGTCGCAGAGATAGGCGGCGGGGCGCAGACCGGCCTGCGCGAGTGAGGCTATGGCGCGGTCGGCATCGGCGGCATAGCGCGGCCCGAGGTCGGGCGTGCCGTCGCGGTAGATCCCGCGATAGCCGTCGGGCGCCAGCAGCGTGCGCATATGCGGCGCGACGGCGCCGGTGCGGCTGGCCGAGGGTGAAAACGGGTCGATGGCGGCGGTGATGCCGTGGTAGCCGAACTCCTGCACCAGCCCGCCCTGCGCCCCGGTCCAGAGCGTCGCCATCCGCCAGGCGATGTCATTGGCCTCGCTGCCCGAATTGACAAAGGCGCAGACGCTCAGGTCGCCCGGCAGACCGGCGGTCAGCCGCTCGCCATAGCGCAGGATGTCCTCGCCCAGATAGCGGGTGTTGGTGTTGAGCCTGCGCGCCTGGCGGGCGATGGCCTCGGTCACATGGGGGTGGCAATGGCCCAGGATCGGCACGTTGTTGTAGCAGTCGAGAAAGGGGCGCCCGGCGCTGTCGATCAGCCAGGCACCCTGGCCACGGACCATGTGCAGGGGCGGGTCGTAGAACACATAAAGGTGCGAGCCCATCAGCCTGCGCCGCCGTTCGATCAGCGCGTCGAGGTCGGCCGGCGCCGTCACCTCCATCCCGCAGGCGGCGCGGATGCGGGCGGTGACGGTGGCGCGCCCTTCGGCCAAAAGCGCCGCCAGCACATCGCCGCCGCCAAAGCCCGCATCGGCGAGGTAATTCGCCGCCCCGGGCGTATGCGCGGCCCGCCAGAGGTTGATGAGCCGCGAGAACACCAGCCGCATCAGGATCAGGTCATAGGCGAGGTCGGCCTCGGCATCCTCAAGCGGGGTGACGCCATGGAACCCCGCCACGACCGCGTCGATCACCGGCGCGATGCGGTCGGGGGTGGTGAGCATGTCGGACAGCGGGCCGGTGAGGTCAAAGAGCAGCGGCGCGTGGATCAGGTCGCCAAAGTCGATGATCCCCGCGATGCTGCCATCGGGGCCGAGGATCAGGTTATGTTCGTGCACATCGCCATGGATCACCTGCGCGCGCAGGGCGGGCAGGCGGGGGAGCACGTCGGCGATGAAATGGTCGATCAGCGGCGCAAGGGTCGCGCGCGCGGCCTCGGGCAGGCTGTCGAGCGTGTCGCGCAGCGCGGGCGCCTCGCGCAGGTCCCACAGCAGGGCACGGCCCCCTGCGGCAGGGTGAAAGAAGCCGCGCAGGCCCTGCCCCAGCCGGGCAATGATCGCGCCGGTGGCGTGCAGGCGGGCCGGGGTTGCGGGAGTATTGGCGGCAATGTCGCCGGCGATGTAGGACAGCGCGTAGAACAGATGCGCGGTGCCGTCGGGCGCGGTGCCGTCGGGCGCGGCGCTGTCGGGCGCTGTCCTGTCGGGCGCGGTGATCCGCGCCACCGGATCACCCGCAAGCGTAAGCCGCAGGCGCGGCACGGGCAGGGCGGGGTGGGTCGCCGCCAGATGGCGCAGCGCGGCGATCTGGAGGTCCACCGTCGCGGGATCGTCGGCGGCATTGGCGATCTTGAGCGTCCAGGCGGTGCCATCGGCCTCGGTCAGGCGAAAGTTCTGGTCACGCTCGCTGTAGAGCGCGCGCAAGCTGCCGGTCAGGCCAAAGTGGCGCGCGGCGGCCTCGGCCACGGCGGCCTCGGGCAGGCAGGGGGCATCGGCGGCGAGGTAACGCATCGCGCCTCAGGCGGTCACATCGACGACGACGCGGCCCTGCACCTGACCCCGCAGGATCGCCGCGCCCAGTTCGGGCAGATCGGCGAGGGTCGCAGGCCGCACCATGGCGCGCAGGCGGTCCAGCGGCAGGTCGCGCGCGATGCGGTCCCAGGCGCGCAGGCGGTCGGGATAGGGCCGCATCACCGAATCGATGCCCAGCAGGTTCACCCCGCGCAGCAGGAAGGGGATCACCGTCGCGGGCAGGGCCGCACCGCCCGCCAGCCCCACGGCGGCGACCGAGGCGCCATATTTCATCTGCCCCAGCAGCCGCGCCAGCATCGCCCCGCCCACCGCATCGACGCAGCCCGCCCAGGTCTCGGCCTCGAGCGGGCGCTTGACCGTCTCGGCCAGATCGGCGCGCGCCACGATGCGCGCGGCGCCGAGGTCGCGCAGATAGCCTTCGGTCTCGGGCCGGCCGGTCACGGCGGCGACGCCGTAGCCCAGATGCGCGAGGATCGCGGTCGCCACCGACCCCACGCCGCCGGCCGCCCCTGTCACCAGCACCTCGCCCTGATCCGGCGTCAGCCCGTGATCCTCGAGCGCGATGATCGCCAGCATCGCGGTCAGCCCGGCCGTGCCCACCGCCATCGCGTCATGGGTGCTCAGCCCCTCGGGCAATGGCACCAGCATGTCGGCCGCGACCCGCGCGCGGCTGGCATAGCCGCCCCAGCGTGTCTCGCCCACGCGCCAGCCGGTCAGGATGACCTTGTCGCCGGGCGCATAGCGGGGGTCGTCCGATGCCTCGACGGTGCCGGCAAAGTCGATGCCGGGCACATGCGGCCAGGCGCGCACCAGCCCGCCACCGCCACCCATGCACAGCCCGTCCTTGTAGTTGAGCGTGGAATATTCGACGGCGACGGTGACATTGCCGGCGGGCAGGCTGTCCAATGGCAACTCGCGCACCGCAGCGCTGACCGCGCCGTCCGCATCCTTGTCCACCACCAATGCCCGGAACATCGCGCTCTCCCTCTCGCTGCGCTGTCAGGTTGCGGGGATCGTCGCCGCGCCGCAAGAGGCAAACGTCAGGTCATCCACCAGCGCTCCGCGATGCGCAGCCCGTCGAGGGGCGCATTGCTGCCGATCGCCTCGGGCCGGCCGACGCGGTTGTCATGCGCGAGGATATAGTCGGCAAAGGCAGGGATGACCGCCGGCCCCTCGGTCGCACAGATCGCCTGCATCTCGGCATAAAGCGCGGCGCGCGCGCGGTCATCGAGCGTGGCGCGCGCGGCGGCGAGCAGGCTGTCGAACCGCGGATGCGCCCAGTGACCCTCGCTCCAGGGCGCGCCGCTGGCATAGGCGGTGGCAAAGGCCCAATCCTCGGTCAGCCGGCCGGACCATGTGCTTGCGGCAAAGGGGGTCTGGCGCCAGTGGTCGGCCCAGTATCCCGCCGCCGCGACCCTGTTGAGCGTGATGTCGATACCCGCCTGCGCCGCTGCCCCGGCGACGATCACGCCCGCCTCTGTCGCCCCGGCAAAGGCCGCGTCCGACAGGGTGAGCGTGAGTGCCAGCCGGTCGTGCCCCGCGCGCCGCAGGTGGTGGCGGGCGCGGTCGGGGTCAAAGGGGCATTGCGCCAGCGTCGCGTCGAAAAAGCGGTGCGCCGGGCCGATCGGATGGTCATTGCCGATGCGCCCGTGCCCGCCCAGCACGTCGTGCACCAGCGCCTCACGCGGCATCGCGTATTTCAGCGCGCGGCGGATGTCGGGGTTGTCATAGGGTGCCGCGCGCACGTCCATGGCAAAGGCGTGGTGCTGCGTGCCGCTCACCGCCAGCACGGTCGCCTCGGGCCGCGCGGTCAGCCGCGCGATCCCCGCGCGGTCGAGGCCAAAGACGACATCGGCCAGCCCTTCCTCTAGCGCGTCAGGCCCCTGCGCCGCCACGATCTCGACCACGTCCACATGGGCGCGGCCGGGCTTCCAGTAGTCGGGGTTGCGCGTCAGGCGGGCATAGTGACCGGGGGTATAGGCCTGCGCGACATAGGCGCCGCAGCCGTCAGACGACAGCGGGTCGATGGCGCCATAATGGGCGGGCAGGATCGGCAGATGCACATCCGACAGCAACAGCGGAAAATCGGCATTGGGCCGGGCGAGGTCGATCACCAGCCAGGGTCCGTCGGCGCGCATGTCCGTCACATCCGAGAGGAGCGGCCCCGCCACCGCGCCGGGCGTGCGGCGGTGATAGTCGAGCGAGGCGATCACATCGCCCACGTCCAGCACCTTGCCCGAATGAAAGGTCACGCCCTCGCGGATGCGCAACAGCCAGGTGCGGCCATCGCTGGTGTCCCAGCTCTCTGCGATCTCGCCGGTGAGTTGCCCGTCGGCGGCGATCTCGGTCAGGGTGTTGTGCCGTGTCGCGGCATAAAACTGCGCATGCAGGCTGGTCCAGCCGCGCGGGTCATGGCTGTCGGTCACGCTGCCCGGCCCGGTCGCGATGCGCAATGTGCCACCGCGCCGCGCCATCGCCGCCACCGCCGCCGCGCCAAAGGGCAGCATCAGCGACGATGCGCCCACGGCGGACGCACCCCGCAAGAGGCTCCGTCTGGTGATGGCCTTGGGTGACAGGACGCGGGTCAAGGTGGATCTCTCGGGTGGTGATGGCAGGATAACGCGCGGGCGGCGCGATCATTCCCGCAGGATAGTGCAACCGCGCGGCAAAGGGAAATGGCCCGCGCCGCGCCGGCCGATTTTCCCCCTGTGGCACTTGCGCCACGCCCAGGCCTTTCCCAAATAACCAGCAAGGCCCGCAAGGGTCTGTGCCGCCGATGCGGGCAGACCGGGAGACGGGCGCTTTTGCAAAGGAGAGAGACCATGAACTTGGAGAAGTTCACGGAACGGTCGCGCGGCTTCATCCAGGCGGCCCAGACCATCGCGACCCGCGAAAACCATCAGCGGCTCGCCCCCGAACATCTGCTCAAGGCCCTGCTCGACGACAGTGAGGGGCTGGCCGCCAACCTGATCGCCGCCGCCGGAGGCAATGCGGCCGCCGTGCGCGAGGCGGTTGACCTTGCCGTGGCCAAACAGCCCAGGGTGACGGGCGACGCAGGGCAGGTTTACCTCGACACTGCCACGGCCAAGGTGCTCGACGAGGCGGAAAAGGTCGCGACCAAGGCCGGCGACAGTTTCGTGCCGGTCGAACGCATCCTGATGGCGCTCTGCATGGTGAAATCCAGGGCCAAGGACGCACTGGACGCCGGCCGCGTGACCGCGCAGGCGCTCAATGCCGCGATCAACGAGGTGCGCAAGGGGCGCACCGCCGACAGTGCGACGGCCGAACAGGGCTATGACGCGCTGAAGAAATATGCGCGCGACCTGACCGAGGCGGCCGAGCAAGGCAAGATCGACCCGATCATCGGGCGCGACGAGGAAATCCGCCGCGCGATGCAGGTGCTCTCGCGCCGGACCAAGAACAACCCCGTGCTGATCGGCGAGCCCGGCGTCGGCAAGACCGCCATCGCCGAAGGCCTCGCGCTGCGCATCGTGAGCGGCGACGTGCCCGAAAGCCTGCGCAACAAGCGGCTGATGGCGCTCGACATGGGCGCGCTGATCGCGGGGGCCAAGTATCGCGGCGAGTTCGAAGAGCGGCTCAAGGCCGTGCTGTCCGAGATCACCGCCGCCGCGGGCGAGATCATCCTCTTTATCGACGAGATGCACACGCTGGTGGGCGCGGGCAAGGCCGACGGCGCGATGGATGCCGCGAACCTGATCAAACCGGCGCTGGCGCGGGGCGAATTGCACTGCGTGGGCGCCACCACGCTGGATGAATACCGCAAATATGTGGAGAAAGACGCGGCGCTCGCCCGCCGGTTCCAGCCGATCATGGTCAACGAGCCGACGGTCGAGGACACGATCAGCATCCTGCGCGGGATCAAGGAAAAGTATGAGCTGCACCATGGCGTGCGGATCAGCGACAGTGCGCTGGTCGCGGCCGCGACGCTGAGCCATCGCTACATCACCGACCGGTTTCTGCCGGACAAGGCGATCGACCTGATGGACGAGGCCGCGAGCCGCCTGCGCATGGAAGTGGACAGCAAGCCCGAAGAGCTCGACGCGCTCGACCGGCAGGTGTTGCAGATGCAGATCGAGGCTGAGGCGCTCAAGAAAGAAGACGACGCTGCGAGCCGCGACCGGCTGGGCAAGATCGAGAAAGAGCTGGCCGACCTGATGGAACGCTCGGCCGAAATGACCGCCAAATGGCAGGCCGAGCGCGACACGCTGGAAAGCGGGCGCACGCTCAAGGAACAGCTCGACCGTGCGCGCGCGGATCTGGAGATCGCCAAGCGCGAGGGCAACCTCGCCAAGGCGGGGGAGCTGTCCTATGGCGTGATCCCCGCGCTGGAGCGGCAACTGGCCGAGGCCGAGACCGCCGGCGACGCGCTGATGGTCGAAGAGGCGGTGCGCCCCGAGCAGATCGCCGAGGTGGTGGAGCGCTGGACCGGCATCCCCACCAGCCGGATGCTCGAGGGCGAGCGTGACAAGCTCTTGCGGATGGAAGAGGAGCTTGGCCATCGCGTGATCGGCCAGCGCGCCGCCGTGCGCGCGGTGTCCAATGCCGTGCGCCGCGCCCGCGCGGGGCTGAATGACGAGGGGCGGCCCTTGGGCAGTTTCCTCTTTCTCGGGCCGACCGGCGTGGGCAAGACCGAGCTGACCAAGGCGGTGGCGTCCTTCCTCTTTGACGACGACAGCGCGATGGTGCGCATCGACATGTCCGAGTTCATGGAGAAACACGCCGTCGCCCGCCTGATCGGTGCCCCGCCGGGCTATGTCGGCTACGAGGAAGGCGGCGTGCTGACCGAGGCCGTGCGGCGCCGGCCCTATCAGGTCGTGCTGTTCGACGAGGTGGAAAAGGCGCATCCGGACGTGTTCAACGTGCTGTTGCAGGTGCTTGACGACGGTATCCTGACGGACGGGCACGGGCGCACCGTGGACTTCAAGCAGACGCTGATCGTGCTGACCTCGAACCTCGGCGCGCAGGCACTCAGCCAGTTGCCCGACGGGTCCGACGCATCAGAGGCGAAACGCGAGGTGATGGAGGCGGTGCGCGGGCATTTCCGGCCCGAGTTCCTGAACCGGCTGGACGAGACGATCATCTTTGACCGGCTGGGCCGGGCGGACATGACCGGCATCGTCGAGTTGCAGTTGGGGCTGCTCGAAAAGCGGCTCGCGGGGCGCAAGATCGCGCTGTCGCTCGACGAGGGGGCCAAGGTCTGGCTGGCCGACGAAGGCTATGACCCGGTGTTCGGCGCGCGCCCGCTCAAGCGGGTGATCCAGCGGGCGTTGCAGGACCAGCTCGCGCAGATGATCCTCGCGGGGGACATCAAGGATGGCGACACGGTGCCGGTGACGGTGGGGGCCGAAGGGCTGATCGTGGGCGACCGGGTGTCCGGGTCGAACCGCACCAAACCGCAGGATGCGGTGTTGCACTGATACGCAGAAGGGCCCGGGCAGATCGCCCGGGCCTTTTGCCATCAGCGCGGAATGAGCACGGTGTCGATCCGGTGGATCACGCCGTTCGACGCGATGATGTCGGCCTGCGTGACATTGGCGTTGTTCACGCGCACGCCATTGGTGCCGTTCACATGCACGGATGCGCCGTTCAC
>JAACUH010000086.1 GCA_009993005.1 Rhodobacterales bacterium | reverse complement strand
CGCATCCGCACAGGCCGCATCCGCACCGGCCGACCTGACGATCCGCCGCGCGGCGCTCGGGATCGACGTGTCGGCTGGCGGCGGAAATGACCGGATCCTCGACGCCGGGACTGCCTGCATGTGGTGGCAGCAGATCGGCGCGTTCCGCATCACGGGCGGCCGCGAGATCCTTGTCGATCCGGTGCCCGGGGTGACGGACGACCTGCTGGCCTTCCCTTTGCTGGGGCCGGTTCTGGCGGTGGCGCTGTTCCAGGCGGGCTATCTGCTGCTGCATGCCAGCGCCGTCAGCGTGGCGGGGGCGGGCGTCATCATCATGGGCGACAAGGGCGCAGGCAAATCGACGACGGCGAGCAGCTTGCTTGCCGCCGGTCACCGGCTCATCGCTGACGATATCGTGGCCTTCGACCTCGCCGCGGGCGCGCGTCTGCTGCCGGCCTTTGGTCAGGTAAAGCTGTCATCGGCCGCTCTCGCGCAATTGGACCCGCCACGCGTGACGGTGCGCCCGCAGGTGCATGCGGCAATCGACAAGCATCGCGTGCTGATCCCCGCGGACCAGCTCGCGCCGGTGACGCCGCTTGCGCGGATCTATGCGATCGAACGGGGGCGCGCCCTGTCGGTGTCGCCCGTGCCGATCCCGGCGGCGATCTCGCTTCTGATGCGGTTTGCCTATATCGCGCGCTTTGGCGGCGACGCGCTGGCGGGCGACGCCGCGGCGCGACATTTCCGGCAGGTGGTGGGCCTTGCACAGCGCGGCGTGCTGCGGCGGCTTGTCGTGCCCGACGGGCTCGACCGGTTGCCTGCCGTGATCGCCGAGATCGAACGGGACGTGACGACATGACGGTGCCTGCGGCCGGACAAGGGGGGTTGGCTGGCGTCCTCGACCTTCTGGAGGCGATGCGCAGGACAGCGGGACGGCGGCTCTGGATCGCGCTGGGGTTCCTGCTGCTGGGCAGCCTGACCGAAGGCGCGACGATCCTGCTTCTCTTGCCGATCCTGCATCTCACAGGCGCCGGCGCGCCGGATTATACCATTGCGCTGGGAGGGCGAAGCATCGGTGGCATACCCTTGCCCGATATCAGTCTGGGGCTGGGCCCGATGCTGGCCGGCGTCGTCGTGCTGGTTGCGCTCCAGGCCGTATTCAACCGGCGCAAGGCGCTTTATCTGTCTGATCTGCTGACCGATTTCGCCAATGTGACCCGCACCGAGATGTTCCGCGCGGTGACGCAGACCCGCTGGGATGCGCTGGTGCGGCTGCGGATGTCGGACCTCGAACATATGCTCACCGGCGAGATCGAGCGCATCCAGCAGGCCGGATTTCTGGCGCTCAGCATCCTGCAAGGTGCGATCGGGATGGTCATCTTTCTCCTGCTCAGTCTGCTCATCTCGGTCCCGATGACCGCTTTTGCCTTCGGCTTTGGCTGTCTGGCGCTGCTCCTGTTGCACCCCTATCGCCGGCTGGCCCGGCAGTTCGGAGAACGCATCCAGGCGCGCCGGGCCGAGCAGTTCGCGATCGTGTCGCAGTTCCTCGGCGGGCTCAAGACAGCGCGGATCCTCAATCAGGAACCCCGCTACCTGCGCGAGTTCGGTGCGAACCTCGCCACTGACCGGATCGATATGGCGGCCTATGTGCGGCGCAATGCGACGGGGGCGGGCCTGTTCCAGATCGCGCTGGCGGCCGGGGCGGCGCTTTTCGTGCATCTGGGGCTGCGGGTCGTGGGGCTGGGCGTCACCGAGATCATCGTGTTGCTGCTCGTCCTGATGCGGGTTGCCCCCAGGTTTCTGGCGCTGCAAAGCCAGGCGCAGCAGTTTCTGATGGATTTCCCGGCCTATCGGCGGGTCCGGGCGCTGCACATGACGCTGCTTGCCAGCGCGGAAGAGGCCGCGCCCGAAATCGCCATCATGCTCGCCCGCCCGCGCATGTCCATCACGCTTGACCGGGTGACATACCGCTACGGCGACGCCCCCGATGCGGCAGCGGCGCTGGCGGACTGCACAATCCGGATCAAGGTGGGCGAAGTCACGGCATTGATCGGGCCATCGGGATCGGGCAAGAGCACCGTCGCCGATATCCTCACCGGGCTGATTTCGCCCGAGACAGGCCAACTGGCGGTGGATGGTCGCGTCATTGCGGGCGCGGCCCTGCGGCAATGGCGCAAGCATATCGCCTATGTGCCGCAAGAGACGTTTCTGCTGCATGGCACGATCCGTGACAATCTCATCGCCGGCGCCTCGACGGTGCCCGAACCGGACATCTTCGCGGCGCTGTCACAGGCGGCGGCGCTGGACTTTGTGCAGGCCTTGCCACAGGGGCTCGACACGGTCGTGGGTGACCGCGGCACGCTCCTGTCGGGGGGAGAACGCCAACGGATCGCGCTGGCACGGGCGTTTCTGGCCAAGCCCGCCTTGCTGATCCTCGACGAAGCCACCAGCGCACTCGACTGGCAGTCGCAGGCCCGCGTGGCCAGCGCGCTTGCCGCCATGGCAGGGCGGATCACCGTGCTGACCATCGCGCACCGCCCGTCGATGGTCGCATTTGCCGATACCGTCTATGCGATGCAGGCAGGCCGGGTGGTCGAACAGGGGCGCACGGCCGACCTCGTCAATGACAGCCGAAGCCACCTGTCGCGCATGCTGCGCCACGAATTGCAGGCATCACACTGAGGGGCAGGGCTGTGGGCGCAGCGGCCGGTCAGGTTCAGTGGGGGCTGCCGGATGCCGTCGTCTTGGTGGGGCGGGAGCGTCCGTTTTCCCCTGTGGTGTCCGGGGCAGGACCGGCCCGCCCCTCAGCGCGCGCCAGCAGGGCGACTGTGATCACATAAAGCCCCTGCGCGAGAACAAGCGCCCCCACGCACATGCCCACCGCGGCCCAGCCGCCAAAGCCGGCCCAGAGGGCGACAACCAGAACGATGCCGGCCACCACGAGGCTGCCGACCAGAAAGGCTAGAAGATGCATCTATGTCCGGCCCCGCACATGACGGGCCCCCCCGCCACATGGATGCCACCAACCCGGCAGTTGTCCATTCCCGTCCCTCCAGATTGCCACAAGACAATCTATGAGTGGGAAGGTTAATACTTCAGCGGCAGTTTGGAAAGTCTTTCACATTCTGCCAGAGCCTGCGCCGTTGCGGCACAAGAGCCATGCTGCGCCGTCGCGGCACAAGAGCCATGCTGCGCCGTTGCGGCACAAGAGCCATGCTGCGCCGGTCATGCGGCACCGTTCATGCGGCGCCGCGGGCGGGCTGATCGGGGTTGCCCTCGAAATAGTCAACATAATCCTCAAGGTAATGCTCTGCCGAGGCGGTGACCGTGTAGGCGGGCAAGGCCTGCATATCGACCCTGTTGAGCAACACACCCAACAGCCGCGCCTGCACGGCTGTCTCCAGCGCCAGCGTCGCGCGCAGCAGCGCGCGCGGCGTCTTGCCCCATTCGGCCACCAGCACCACCCGGTCGATCATCGGCAGCGCCGCCTTGGCATCCACAACCGGCCCCAGCGGCGACAGGTCCAGAACGACCACGTCGTAATGCAGCGCAAGATCATCCACCAGCGCGCGCATCGACTGGGTGCCCAGCAATTCGCTGCTGAAGGCCATCTGCGGCGGGCTCAGGCAGGGCAGGATATGCAGCCCCGAAGCCTTGTGATTGCGCAGCGCCTTGCGCCAGTCGCATTTGCCCAGCACGACCTCGACAAGCCCCGGACCGCGCCGGATGCCGAGGCTCCGCGTCAGGCCCGGGCGCCGCGGATCGGCGTCGATCAGCACGACCTTCTGGCCCGACGTGGCAAGCAGTGCCGCGAAATTGGCTGCGGCCGTTGTCTTGCCTTCGCCGGGGCGCACCGAGGTAAAGCCAATGACCCGGCGATCGCGCCCCGCGAGCGCGACCTCGGCCGTCAGCCAGGTGTTGCGCAGGGTCTCGGCGAAATGCGACCGGGGAAAGCTGACGGCCTGTAGCGTGGCCGTGACCTGCCCCAGTCTCTGCGGCGCGCCGGCAGGGCGCGGCCGTTCCGCATCGCGGGCGCGAAACACGATCGTGGCGGGGGTGGGCGGGCTCTCTTGCACCGTAAAGCGGGGCAGATAGCCCAGAAACTGCGCGCCCAGATAGCGCTGCACGTCCTCGCCGGTGCGCAGGAACCGGTCACGGTATTCCCGCACCACCCCGATGCAGGCGCCGATGATCAGCCCCAGCACGATCATCATCGCCAAAACCCGGCTTGTGCGTGGTGAAAAGGCACCGCCGGGCGGCGAGGCGCGCGACAGGATACGGACATTCGAGACCGGAAAGGTCTTTTGCTGGTTGATCTCCTGAAACCGGGCCAGAAAGGTCTGGTAGAGCGCGGTCATCGTCGCCTCGCGCTGTTCAAGCGCGCGCAACTGCACCAGCGCCTCGCCTTCGACCGAGTTTTCGTCCTGCGCCAGAGCGATGCTGTCGCGCAAGGCGGCCACGCGGCTCTCGGATACGGCGAGGTCGCTCTGCGCGATGCCCTGCAGCCGCAGCAATTCGCCAAAGAGCGCATCCGTCTGCACCGCAATCTGGTCGCGGACCAGCCCCGCCTGCGCATGATCGGGGCCAAAGCTCTGCTCGATCTGAGCCAGCCGCTGTGTCAGCGCCGCGAGAAGGTCGCGCACGGCGGCGATGCGGGGGTCGTCGCTGGCGCTGAACCCGGCCGCGCCGCTTGCGACAAACGCCTCGGGCCCGCGCGCGACCAGCCTGTCATAACTGGCGAGCAGCCCCGAAATCCGCGCAGTTTCAGCCAGCGCGACCGAAAGCTCGGCATTGAGCTGCACAACGCTCGATTCCGACAGCAGCGCCCGCCCGGCGGTGAGCAGCCCGTTTTCGGCGCGAAACTGTTCGGCATCGCGCGCCGCCTGTTCCGATGCGGCCTGCAATTCGTCTAGCCGGGTCTGGAGCCACTGCGTGGCAAGCTCGGTCGCTTCGAAATTGGCGTTGAGCAGGTCAGCGACATAGGCCTCGGCATAGGCATTCGCGATCAGCGCCGACAACCCCGCATCATGCGAGATGAAGTTGATCGAGAACACCGTGCTGCGTCCGGATCGGCTGACATGCAGCCCGGATTGCAAAAGCTCTGCCGCCTGAAGGCGCATTGCCGCGTCGATGTCCTGCTGGGACGGGGTGGCGGGGGCGGTCTGCGCGACCTCTGCGCCGCTGACCATGTCTTGCAATGCTTTGATCGGAAACAGGATAGCCTGGCGAAACGCGCCCATGCTCCGCCCCAGCAGCGAGGTCGGCCGCGACAGAAACCGCTCGCTCTGGTGCAGGGCCAGCGCGTCCACCACCGCCAGCGCGATGCGCTGCGACCGGATCACCTGCACCTCGCTTTCGAGCACCGCCTCCGAGCGGGTGCCGTCATTGAGCGTCGTGACCTCGGCGACCGCCCGGTTGACCGAAGATCCGACCAGAACCGTGCTTCCCGCGAGGTAGAGCTTGGGCGTGGTCGCCATGAACACCATCCCGAACAGCACCGCAACGGCGACCGACAGCACGATCACCCAGCGCTGGCGCCGCAGGGCGGCGGCGATCTGGCCCAGGTCAACCCCATCCGGCAGGGGCGCCTGGGGCATGTCGATCTGATTGGAACTGTCGGACAGCCGAAAACCGATCTGCGTCAAAATCTGCGCCCTGCCTGCTGGATCATGGAGAGTTTCGCCGGCGTTGCGGTTGCCCCGCCGTAGAGTTGCAGCGGCGCGAGGCCGCAAAGCCCGGCCAGCGTGCCGCAATGCAGCACAGCCCGCATCAGCGCGCGGTTGCGCCGCAAGGCATCCGGCAGCCCCAGCAGGGCCAGCCCGCCGCAGGCCGCGACCTTGCCCAGCGCGGCGAGGCCGAGGAGGCCGCGCCGGATCGGACGCGCGCCCGCGCCGATCAGCGAGCCATGCGTCTGCCCCATCCGGAAACGCCGTCGCAAGAGCCAGCCAAGCCGGGCGCGTGCGGGTGGCACCTCTTCGCTCAGAACCGCTTGGGGCGCGGCGACGATCCGGCCACCGGCGGCATGGAGTGCCGCGAAAAAGGCCGTATCCTCCCCGCCAGACCGGCCGCGTGCCGGATCAAAGCGCAGGCCACGGACTGCCTCCGAGCTCTGCCGCAGCAGCGCGTTGCAGGTATAGCCGGTCACGATATCACCGTTGCCCAGCGTCGTGGGCCGGGTGTCATGGACCCGGCCGCGCCGCATCCATGCCGGTGCCGCGCTGTCATAGACCGCCTGCACCGGGCCCAGGACCGCATCCGCGCCCGTCTCATGCATCCGCGCCAGAAGCGCCGCGATCCAGCCGGGGGAGGCGACTTCGTCATCATCAAGAAACGCTATGAAATCAGCGTCTTGCGCGAGGTGGAGCGCGGCATTCCGGGCCACGGAGATATTGCGCGCCGGGGCATGGGCATAGCGCACCACGATCGTCGCGCGGGCCGCAAAGGCGGCGATGCGGATCTGCGCGCTCGGGGTGTCGTCATTGTCCACGACGATCACCTCGCCGGTGACGCCTGTGGGCCAGTCCAGCCGGTCGAGACTGGCCAGGGTTGCGACCACCTGCGGCCGGCGGAAAGTTGCAAGGCAGATGGCGACATGCCCGGTCATGATGCGACCCTCTGGCCGTCCTGGCCGACCTGCCCGTCCTGGCCCTCTGCCGCCGATCCCTGCGCCGCCGGGCCCCGCGCCACCGGGCCCCGCGCCGCCGGGCCCCGCGCCACCGGGCCCTGCGCGGCCGTGGCGCGCGCCGGCCCCCGGCGCAACAGGCCCGACCAGAACCCCAGGCTCCATGCGAGATGCATGAGCCCGGCCGCCGGCCCGCCCAGCGCGAGGCGGGGATCGCGCCCTGCAACGGCAAGGCTTGTCCCCGCCGCGCCGCAGCCCAGAACCCACAGCGCGAGAGGCGCCACAAAGGCCGGATGCAGCGGGCCGAGTATCGCCAGACTGAGCGCAGGCGCGAGGCCGGCCACCACCCACTGGCGCAAGCGTGGGCGCTGCCGATGCTTGCGCAAGGTCGCCGCGCGACCGCGGCCAAAGTTCATGTATTGCCGGGCGAGAGCGCCAAGGCTGCGGCGCGGATAATAGGTGACCACGGTGCGGGCCGTGAGCCAGATCCGCGCACCCGCCTGCGCGAGCCGCAGGTCAAGCTCTGCATCCTCGTTATGGCTGAAGCTTTCGTCATAGCCGCCGACCGCGCGAAAGGCCGCGAGTAGCATCAGCGCATGGTGGCCATGATCGACGAGCCGGCCCTGCGGGGCCATCCGGTGGGCCGCACCGCCATTGCCAAAGCGGCTGTTCTGGGCGGCGGCGATGGCGCGTTGCAGCACGCCTTCACCGACCGCATGCATTCCCACGACAACGCTATCCGCGCCGGTTTCAGCGGCCTCGGCCAACAGGACATCGCAAAAATCGGCCCGATAGGCCGCATGGGCATCGACCCGGATCAGCCAGCGCGTCTCGGGCGCGGCGAGGGCCACGGCCCGGTTGATCCCCGCCGACTGGAGCCGCGCGGGGTTGTCAAGCAGCCGGATCAGCGGCTCGGCCTGCGCCCTGGCCGCAACAATGGCGCGGGTGGCGTCCCCGGACCCGCCATCCGCCACGATGATCGGCGTGCCGCTGCGGCGCGCAAAAGGCAGCAGGCTGTCCAGCAACCCGCCGATGTGATGCGCCTCGTTGAATGTCGGGATCACGATCAGGCCCGCGCCGTTTCCTGTCTCTGGCCCTGTCTCTGGCCCTGTCTCTGGCCCTGCCTCGGATCCCTGGGTCATGGCAGGAGGCTGATCTGGCACCTTCATGACAACACCTCCTGCGTATCGGCCATCTGCCGCGGGCGGGCAGGGGGGCGTTGAACAATCGCGCAGAGGAGATCATCGCAATCCTGCCGGGTGATGGCCCAGCGCTCTGCCGGGCTGTTCGCCACAGCGCCGCGCAGCCTGGCCAGGCGATCCGGATCGTCAAGCGCGAGCGATGCGGCGACTGTCTCGGGCGCGAGGTCGGGCAGCACGATGCCGATGCCCTCGGCTGCCAGCAGGCGGGCCAGTTCGGTCCCCGCGAGCGCGATCGGCACGGCGCCATGCAGACAGCCCTCATAGAGGCGGTTCGGCAGGAGCCAGTCCGAATTCTCGCCCGCATCGAACCTGTCCACCGCCCAGGCGAGATGCACCGCGCCATAGATCGCGCCCAGATCTTCGGGGTTCCTGAAGGGACCGTGAAAGACAAGGTCAGGGTTCGCCGCCACCCGTCCATCGAAATCGGGGATCGCATCATAGGCGGGGCGGCCGCGCAGATCGACGCGCAGGCGGCCCGGCATGTGGCGCGTCAGCCTGTCGAGCACATCCAGGGACACAGCACAGCGCAGGATGCCGAACCAGCCGATCACCAGAGGAGGAGGCGTGGATGCCTCCTTCAGCTGTGCGCGCGGGAGGTCCGCGCCAAAGGATTTGTTCTCGACCACGCGCACCGGAGCCGCGCAGGGCCTGTAGCGGTCAAAATAATGTCTGACAAAGGCCGGAGACGAGGTCAGCACCAGATCGACCGGTTGCGCAAGCCACCGTTCGACCCTGCGCAAGGTCCGCGCACGGCGGCCTTCGCCCAGCATCATGCGGTGAATATCGAGCACCTCATACACCAGCCGGGGACGCGGGCCGCGCCAGAGCATCCGCGCCCGCCGCGCCAGCGCCAGCATCTCGAGGTTGCGCGCGATGATCGCGTCCGGAGCAGTCTGATGCCGCAATGCAGGGCCCAGGGCCGTCATCGCCCGCGCAACTGCCATGACCCGCTGGCGCATCTTCCCGTCCCGGGTCAGGCCAAGCCTGATCGCGGGGCCGCCCGGCGTGCCCTTGCCCCGGTCGAACCCCGCGACGCTGACCGTCGCCCCGGCGCGTTCGAGCATGGCAACGCGTCGCCAGACGGCACTGTCCGAGAGGTCATGCACCAGATAGAGCAGTCTCACTGCCCGCCCTCGCACCTGTCCAGAGCCATCGGCTTTTCCATCATCATGCGGCGCCGGCGACCTGGCGCAAGGGCGTGACTTTGTCCCGGCCCGCATCCTGGCCCGCATCCTGGCCCGCATCCACGCTCGCCCCGACGCCAGCCCCGACGCCAGCCCCGACGCCAGCCCCGACGCCAGCCCCGACGCCAGCACCGACAACCGCCTGCAGGAAGTCGAGGAACTCTCCGCGCAGATCACCGCGCGCCAGCGCGAGGGCGACCGTCGCCTGAAGAAATCCGGCCTTGCTGCCGCAGTCATAACGCGTGCCGGTAAACCGGAACCCGTGCAGCGGCGCGTTGCCCAGATCGCGCACGATCGCGTCGGTCAACTGGATCTCGCCGCCCGCGCCGGTGATCTTGCGGCCAAGCTGGGTCATCACGCTGGGCATCAGGATATAGCGACCGATCACCGCGAGCGACGACGGCGCGGTGCCGGGGGCGGGCTTTTCCACCATGCCACGGGCCCGCAGGACATCCGCGCCCTGGTTTTGTGCCGCCTCGCTGTGCAATTCGAGCATGCCGTAGGATGACGCACGCTCGGCCGCCACCTCCATCGTGGCCACCATATTGCCACCAAGGCCCGCATAGGCATCAAGCATCTCGCGCAGGCAGGGCTTGTCCCCGATGATGAGATCGTCGGGCAGGATGACGGCAAAGGGGCTGTCGTTGATCAGCCGCCGCGCACACCAGACGGCATGGCCGAGCCCGCGCGCGCTGTTCTGGCGCACATAGGCGATGTTTCCGCTGTCCACATTGGTGCTGCGCAGGGTCGCCAGAAGTTCGGTCTTGCGGGCGCGCCGCAGGGCTGACTCGAGGTGGGAATTGACATCAAAGTAATCCTCGAGCGCGCCTTTGCCCTTGGCCGTGACAAAGACGAATTGCCGGATGCCAGCGGCGCGCGCCTCGTCCATCGCGTATTCGATGAGCGGCTTGTCCACGAGCGTCAGGATTTCCTTGGGGATCGCCTTGGTCGCCGGAAGAAAGCGGGTGCCCATGCCGGCTACGGGAAAAATGGCTGTCGTGACTTTCAAACCCATCGTGTGACCTCGAACCTGAAGATGTTGCCGACCCGAACCGAGGATCGCTTCCGACTTGGGTCAAGCCTGTGCTGTCCTGCGCGTGGTCCCTATGGATTTTGTGCTGGCGGCAGGGGGCGCGGCGTGCCGATTGTGGCGGTTCGGCGATTTTTTGGGCAGCGAGGCGGGAGTTGCCCAGCTTCCCGGCGCGCGATTGTCGCCGCGCCGCAGCATCGCCGGGGGGCGCAAGGAATCGGTCAAAGTGCCGATATCAGATCGACCAATGCGAAAACGGCATGCCTGTCACGTCGCGGAACCGCGCGATGTCATCGCGCAATTGCGCGGCGATGGCATCGCGCAAGTCCGGGCCGATGGGCGCGACCGTGCGGGCCTGCTTGCGTCGCAAAAGCGCCTTGACCCGGCTGCGCGCACCGCGGGGGAGCGCCTCCGTGAGCCGCGCGAAGGCGGGATTGCTGCGCAACCGGAACACCCACAGTGGCAACCTGGCGATATTGTCCGACGAATTGGCCGCGACCTTGCGCAGTTTGGGCCAGTCGTCGCGGATGCCCAAAAACTGCGCCACGTCGGACAGGACGCGCGACGGGTCGCTGACCAGCGACTCGAATTCGAGGAACAGGAACCGGTCAAGGTCGAAATGGGCCAGATAGGCCGCGATCTGGGCACCATAGGCGCTCGTCTCGATCAGATGATCCAGATCCGCAGTGCCTGGCAGCCCCTCGGGCGCGGGGATCGGTTGGCCGCTCAGCACCGCATGGCGGTATTGCGACACGGCCCGCTCGACCGGGTCACGGCAGATGAAGATGAAGCGGCAGTCCGGCACAAGAGCCTTGATCCGACTGGCCACGCCATCGAACGTCGGGGCCTTGGTATAATTCGGGGAGGCCTCGCCATAGCAGGCATAGCCGGGTTCAAACTGGCTTTGATACCAGTCCAGACCGCGCGACCAGTTCTTTTCGGCCACAAAGAAGTCGGTCTCCTTTTCACGCGACATACCCACGTCGGGATGCCCCGCGAGATGGTCGTAAAGCGTCGTGGTGCCAGCCTTCATGGCACCGATGATGATGAAGTCAGGCAGGATGCGCACCCGCTGCCTGACCCCCGCAAGCGGGGACGACAGTGTCAGTTTGGTCATTTCAAAAATCTTCCCGTTACCGATGTCCGGGTCCGGTCAAAACCTCGACGGGGCCGGTGAATTACCCTTTTCCCGCGTCAAGGCTACCCAGCGCTGCGGCGGCGGCACAAAGAAAAATCGGGGGACGGGGCCCCGGGCCGCCCCGCATGCGCCCCTGCGGATGCTTTTGCCCGCGGATTGGGCAAACGGCCCGCGTCTTGACGCGCTGGGGTCACGATCGGCATCGGGGGCCGGCATCCCGGCGTTCGACCATGCGGACCGGGTCCGTCGCCGCGCTGCCGAAATGCTGGTCCTTGGCGTCCGCGGTGCCGAAAAATGCGGCAGACGGTGCCGCGCCGCGATGCTGCGATGCAGAGAGCCGCGCCTGCCTCCGGCAATCTGTGCCACGCTTGTCTGGCGCGGCAAGCGGGCCGCGACAGGGTTGCAGGCGAGGACAGGTCATGGTGGCGCAGGGGGCAGGCAGGATCACAACCGGCGGTCCGCGCGGGCGCTCTGGTCTTGCGACGGTCGGCGCGGCCTGCGCCGTGATCCTGCTGGCGCCGACGCTTGCGTCGGGGCAAGCGGCCGCAACGCCGGGCGAGAGCTTCCGCGACGGTTTTGACAGCTTTGACCGCGCCCGCTGGTATGTCTCGGACGGATGGCGCAATGGCCCCCACCAGAACTGCGAGTGGAACGCGCGGGCCGTGTCCTTGCGCGACGGACATCTGGTCCTGTCCTGGCTGCCGTCCCAGACCGAGGCCGGCCAGACCGAGGCCGGCCAGACCGAGGCCGGCCAGACCGAGGCCGGCCAGACCGAGGCCGGCCAGACCGAGGCCGGCCAGACCGAGGCCGGCGCCGCGCATTGCGGCGAGGTCCAGACCCGGGCGGTCTTTGGCTATGGGACATACGAGGCGCGGATCCGCACCGGCGCGGCGTCGGGCCTGAACGCTGCCTTCTTTACCTATATCGGCCCGGTCCACGGCTTTGCCCATGACGAGATCGACGTCGAGATCCTGACCCGCGACACGGCCAGGCTCAGCGTCAATGCCTTTGTCGGCGGGATTGACATGCCGGGCTTGCGCGTCCCTTTGCCGCAGCGCAGCAATGACGGCTTTTCCACCTATGCCTTTGTCTGGGAGCCCGCGCGCCTTCGCTGGTATCAGAACGGCGCTCTGCTGCACGAACTGACTGGCGCGGCTGTCCCCGCCACGCCGCAAAAGATCTATCTGAGCCATTGGGGCACCGACACCCTGACGGACTGGATGGGGCCTTTCGCCCCGCCCGATGGCCCGCTCGAGATGGAGATCGACTGGCTCGCCTATACGGCGCCGGGGAGCCATTGCGCCTTTGAAGGGTCATTGACATGCGTGCTGCCGTGAAACCTGGCCGTGTCCCGGCCCTGCGTGACGCAGCGGAGCGGTCCCGGTGAAGGACGGCAAGGACATCCCCGGGCCGCCAGAGCAGGTGCAGGACCGCCCCGCTGTCGCCGCGCGCGGCCATTTGCGGAGTGGCCGGCGGCGCGCGGCGGCGCGCGGTGTGCTGTGGTCACTGGTCAACATGCTGACCGCGACCCTCACGACGGCGGTCGTGTTTCTGGTAACATCCCGCTTTCTCGCGCCGGTCGATTTCGGCGTTGTGGCGATGGCGGTGGCCCTCGTGTCGCTGGCCGGGGTCGTGGCCCCGATAGCCTTTGGCGAAGCGCTGATCCAGCGCGCCGATGTCACCGATGACCATCTCGATACCGTGTTCTGGATCACCTTCGGGATCGGGGCGCTGGTCTATGTCCTCATCGCGCTGGCCGCCCCCGCGATTGCCGTGGCAACCCGGACGCCGGTCCTGGCGCTGCTCTTGCCCTTCATCGGCCTGCGGCTGGTGTTCGAGGTTCTGGCCACCGTGCCCAACGCCCTGATCGTGCGCGCGATGAAGTTCCGCCTGATCGCCTTGCGCACGGCGGTCGCAAATCTCGCGGGGGGTGCCATCTGCCTTGCGATGGTCTGGCAGGGCTTCGGCCTCTGGGCGCTGGCGGCCAGCCAGGTGATCATTCCGCTCGCCGCGCTGCTGGTGCTGATCCCTGCCGCCGGATGGCGCCCCGGGCGAAGGGTGCGCAGGCAGGCTGTCGCGGATCTGTGGCACTACGGCGTCTTTGCTTCGGGCAACAGGCTGCTGCAGATGATGCGGCTCGACCAGTTGCTGATCGGCCTGCTCGCCGGACCGGCGGTGCTGGGCGCCTATTTCTTTGCGTTCCGGCTGTTCCAGATCCTGACGGACCTGACCGCTGGCGTCCTGTCGCCGGTCTCCCACGTTCTGATGGCGTCGCTGCACGACGATCCGGCCAAGCGGCGCGAGGCCTTTCTGGTGGCGAGTTTCGTGGCCGCCGCGATGGCCTTTCCGATCTTTGCCGGGCTGATCGTCGTCGCGGACAGCGCCGTGCCGCTGGTCTTTGGCCCGCATTGGGCCGATGCGGTCCCGGCAGTGCAGGGGCTTGCGGTCATCGGCCTGCTGGCCGGGGTGAGCATCGTGCAGGCGGCGCTGATCCTCGGCATGGGGCGGGCGGATTGGTGGTTCCGCTATCAGGCGCTGGTGCAGTTCAGCCTGTTGCCGCTGTTAGCCGTGCTGATCGACGAGGGGCTTGCCACGATGATCGCCGGGATGGTGGCGCACCGCATCCTTTTGTGGCCGATTTCGGTCTGGATGACCCTGCGCCTGACCCACCTGACCCTGACGCCCTATCTGCGCAATCTGGCCTGCCCTGCGGCCGGCACCGTGGCGATGGTGGCGGCCGTGCTCGCACTGCGGCCGCTTGCGGTATCATGGGCCCCGGGATGGGGCCTCGGGCTCGAGATCCTGACCGGTGTTGCGGTTTATTTGCTGGTGGCCGGCATCCTGTGCCGGACCCGGCTGCGCTCCATCATCGCGGCTCTGCGCGGCTGAGTGGATAGCTAGGGGCGGGGTCGCCGTGGCAGAGCCGCGGCCTCTGCGGCGAGCGCCCTGATCGCGGCCCAGTCGCGCGCGGCCACCAGTGCGGCCGGCGCCACCCAGGACCCGCCCACGCAGAGCACATTGGGCAGAGCCAGATAGGCCGGCGCATTGGCGAGGCTCACGCCACCCGTCGGGCAAAAACCCACCTGCGGGATCGGCGCGCCGATCGCCTTGAGCGCGGGGACGCCGCCATTCACCTCGGCGGGAAAGAACTTCTGCACCGAATAACCCCGCTCGAGCAGGCGCATCGCCTCCGTCGCGGTGGCGGCGCCGGCGAGCAACGGCAGGTCGTTGGCCTCGCAGGCCTCGAGCAACAGATCGGTCGCGCCCGGCGCGACACCGAATGTGGCCCCCGCGCTCTTGGCTGCCTCCACGTCGTGCGGCGTAAGCAAGGTCCCCGCGCCGACCACACCGCCCGGCACCGCCGCCATCTCGCGGATCGCATCGAGGGCCGCGGGCGTCCGCAGCGTGACCTCGAGCGCGGGCAGACCGCCCGCCACAAGGGCAAGAGCGAGGTCGGCGGCGGTCGCCGCGTCGTCGATCACCAGCACCGGGATCACCGGTGCAAGCGCGCAGACCTTGGCTGAAAGCTCGGAGGCGTGTTGCGGGGTCATGGCATCTGTCCTTGTGGTTGGGGCCTCTGGCCGCTTTGGGAGCCTCCGGCGGGAGTATTTGACGCACAAAGAAGTCGGGTGCTGCGCCCAGGCTTCTCTGTGCCAGAAATACTCCCGCCGGAGGCGAAAAATAGTCCTGATCTCAGACGACCACGCCCGCGCCTTCGGCGCTCGCGCCCACATTGCGGCGGAACACCTCGAACAGCTCGCGCCCGATGCCCTGGCTGTTGGCCGAAAGGTCGGCGGTGGCGGGGGTGCGGCCGGTGAGGTCGGCCAACACGTCGAGGGTGCCTGCATCGGCGTCGAGCCGGATCATGTCGCCGTCGCGGATCAGCGAGATCGGCCCGCCATCCATCGCCTCTGGCGACACATGGATCGCGGCCGGCACTTTGCCCGAGGCGCCCGACATCCGCCCGTCGGTCACCAGCGCCACGCGCAGGCCGCGGTCCTGCAGCACGGCGAGGGTGGGGGTGAGGTTGTGCAGCTCTGGCATCCCGTTGGCGCGTGGCCCCTGGAAGCGCACAACGACGACCGTATCGGTCGTGAACTCTCCCGCCTTAAACGCGGCCTTGACGCTGTCCTGATCGTGGAACACCCGGGCGGGGGCCTCGATCACATGCCGATCCGGCGCCACGGCGGAGGATTTTATCACCCCGCGCCCGAGGTTGCCGGTGAGCTGCATCAGCCCGCCGCTGGGCGAGAAGGGGGCGCTGACCGGGCGCAGGATGCGGTCATTGAGCGTCTGCCCCGCGCCGGGGCCATAGGTGACGCGGCCATCGGTGAGCCTGGGTTCCTGCGTGTAGAGTGAGAGGCCGTCGCCGGCGATGGTCTTGACATCCTCATGCATCAGCCCGGCGCGCAACAACTCGCCGATCATGTAGCCGAGCCCGCCCGCCGCATGGAAATGGTTCACATCGGCGAGGCCGTTGGGATAGACCTTGGCCATCAGCGGCACAACGGCCGAGATGTCCGAGAAATCCTCAAGATCGAGGATCACGCCGGCCGCGCGCGCCATCGCGGGCAGGTGCAGCACGAGGTTGGTCGATCCGCCCGTCGCCATCAGCCCGACGAGGCCGTTCACGAAGGCCTTTTCATCGAGGATGTCGCTCACCGGGCGGTAGTCGTTGCCGAGCGCGGTGATCTCCAGCGCGCGCTCAGTGCCCGCGACGGTCAGCGCGTCGCGCAGCGGCGTGCCCGGGTTGACGAAGGAGGCGCCGGGCAGGTGCAGGCCCATGAACTCCATCAGCATCTGGTTGGTGTTGGCGGTGCCGTAGAAGGTGCAGGTGCCCGGCCCGTGATAGCTCGCCATCTCGGCCGCCATCAGTGCCTCGCGGCCGACCTCGCCGGTGGCGAACTGCATGCGCACCTTGGCCTTTTCGTCATTGGGCAGGCCCGAGGGCATCGGGCCGGCGGGCAGGAATACCGCCGGGATATGCCCGAAGGTTGCCGCCGCGATGACGAGGCCCGGCACGATCTTGTCGCAGACGCCGAGATAGAGCGCCGCGTCGAACACGTTGTGCGACAGCGCGACCCCGGCCGCGAGCGCGATCACGTCGCGCGAAAACAGCGACAGCTCCATCCCCGGCTGGCCCTGGGTGACACCGTCGCACATCGCGGGCACGCCTCCGGCGACCTGGGCCGTGGCACCGGCCGCGCGGGCGGCGGCGCGGATCAGGTCAGGGTAGCGCTCGAACGGCTGATGCGCCGAGAGCATGTCGTTATAGGCGGTCACGATCCCGATATTGGGCGTGCGGCCTGCCGCCAGCGCATCCTTGTCCTGGCCCATGGCCGCATAGGCATGGGCCTGATTGGCGCAGGTCGTATGGGCGCGCCGGGGGCCGTCGCTGGCGGCGCGCGCCATCAGGTCGAGATAGCGCGCGCGCGGGCCTTCGCTGCGGGCGCGGATGCGGTCGGTGACGGCGGCGATCTGGGGGTGAAGTGGCATGGCGGCTCCTTCGCGCTGGGTTGGGCGCAGCGTAGCAAATCGCGTTAGCGCTAACAACCTCTGACCTGTGCGATCCGCGGGCGGCGATATGCGGCTGCTCTCTTTCGCTGGGGCCATCCAAGCGCTAGGAGGGCGGTCATGACAGAGATTTCCGCACCCCCCCCTCTTTATCCCACAGTCCGCCTCACGCCAAAGGCCGAGGCGCGCGCGATCCGCCATGGCTTTCCCTGGGTCTATGCGGGCGAGCTCGTGCTCGACCGGCGGACCAAGGCGATGGCGCCCGGCACGCTGGCGCTTCTCGAGGATGCCGAGCGGCACCCGATGGGGGTGGTCACGGTCAATCCGGCCTCGCGGATCCTGTGCCGGATGCTCGACAGCGACCCGGGCGCGGTGATCGACGCGGCCTGGATCGCGGCGCGGATCGCGCGGGCGCTGGCGCATCGCGACCGGCTTTATGACGCGCCGTTCTACCGGCTGGTCCATGCCGAGAGCGACGGCCTGCCCGGGGTCATCATCGACCGGTTCGGCGATGTTGCGGTGATCCAGCCCAATGCGGCCTGGGCCGAGGCGCTGATCGGCCCGCTGGCGGCGGCGCTCGCGGCGGTGACGGGGGTCACGACGATCATCAAGAACGGCAGCGGTCGGGCGCGCGTGCTCGAGGGATTGAGCGAAGAGATGGCGGTGCTGCGCGGCGTGGCGCCTGCGGGGCCGGTGGCGGTGCCGATGAATGGCGCGGTCTATATGGCCGATCTGCTGGGCGGGCAAAAGACCGGGCTCTATTTCGACCAGCGGCCCAACCATGCCTTTGCCGCGCGGCTCGCGCAGGGGGGGCGGATGCTCGATGTGTTCGCCCATGTCGGCGGCTTCGGTCTCGCCGCGCTGGCGGCGGGGGCGGCGTCAGTGGTTGCGGTCGATGGTTCGGCGCCGGCGCTGGCACTGGCCGGGGCCGGGGCGGCCGCGATGGGGGTGGCGGAGCGGTTTGCGACCCGACAGGGCGACGCCTTTGACGTGCTCGCCGCGCTGGGGGCCGAGGGCGCGCAATTCGAGGTCGTGGTCTGTGATCCGCCCGCCTTTGCGCCGTCGAAACAGGCGCTCGAGGCGGGGTTGCGCGCCTATGAGCGGGTGGCGCGGCTGGCGGCCCCGTTGGTGGCGCCGGGGGGGTATCTGGTGCTGTGTTCCTGTTCGCACGCCGCCGATCTGGCGAAATTCCGCAATGCGAGTGCCCGCGGCATCGGGCGTGCGGGGCGGCGCGGGCCGATCATCCAGACCGGCTTTGCCGGGCCGGATCATCCGGTGCTGCCGCAACTGGCCGAGAGCGGCTACCTCAAGGCGCTGACCTTCCGGCTCGACGGATGACACCGCCGCGTGTCGTGATCGACGCCTGCGTGCTGTTTCCCACCGTGATGCGCGAGGTGGTGCTGGGGGCGGCGCAGGCCGGTCTGTTCCGGCCGCTGTGGTCGGCGCGGATCCTGGAGGAATGGGCGCGCGCGGCAGGCAAGCTCGGCCCGGCGGCCGAGGTCTATGCGCGCGGCGAGGTGGCGGCGCTGCGCGCGCGGTTTCCGCAGGCCGAGGTCGCGGTGCCCGAGGGGCTCGCCGCGCGGCTGTGGCTGCCCGATGCGGGCGATGTGCATGTGCTGGCGGCGGCTATCGCGGCGAGCGCCGATCTGATCCTGACGCTGAACGCGCGCGATTTTCCGCGGGGTGTGCTGGCCGAAGAGGGGCTGTTGCGCGCCGACCCCGATGGCTGGCTCGCGGGGCTGTGCGAGGCGCATCCGGCGGTGCTGCGCGGCGTGGTGGACGCGGTGGTGGCCGAGGCGGTGCGGCTGTCGGGCGAGGATTGGGACGCGCGGCGGCTGTTGAAAAAGGCGCATCTGACGCGGTTGTCCAAAGCCCTCGCCCGGCAGGCCGGCCGCGACGGCGCATCCTGAGTATTTCTGGCACAGAGAAGCCGGGGCGCGGCGCGTCAGAGGCGGGTCTGCCAGGCGGCCTCGTTCGCCTCGATCGCGGCGATGCGGTCGGGGGTTTTCGGGTGGCTGAGCAGCCAGGCGGGCGGGGTGGCGCCATTTGCGCCGGTGAGTGTTTCGAGCTTCTGGAACAGGGATTTCTGCGGCGCGGTGCCGATGCCGGCCTTGACCAGCAGCGCCGAGGCATAGGCGTCGGCCTCGTATTCGTCCTTGCGTGACAGGCGCGCGGCGACCAGCGTCATCAGGAAGGACGCGATCCAGAAGCCCACACCGGGCAGAAAGCGGTTGAGCAGCATCGCCAGCGCCGTGCGCACCGCATTCTGGCCGGAAAAGTCGATCATCCGCCGGCGTGTGTGTCCAAGCGCCACATGGCCCAGTTCATGCGCGATCACGCTGGCCATTTCCGGCGCGGTGACCTGGCCCGCGCGGTATTTGTCGTAAAAGCCGCGGGTGATGAAGATCCGCCCGTCGGGGGCGGCCAGCCCGTTGACCGGGGCGATCTCGTAGATATGCACCTTGATCCGCGCGATATCGAGCGCCTGCGCCATCCGGTCGGTCAGCCGCCGCAGCGTCGGATCGGCCAGTTCGGTGGATCTGGCGTCAAGCTCGCGCGCGGTGCGACGGGCGGAAAAGAGGTAGAGCACCACAGCATAGAGGATCGCCAGCAGGATCGGGGTGAGCTTGAACATCTGCGGGATATGGGGTCGGCGGGGTGGCAGGGCAAGCGTCAGACGGTCAAATCCCCGCCACGACGACGCGCGAGCATGGTGCGGTGCAGGGACAGGCCCAGCGCCAGCGCCACCGCGCCCGCCGCCAGTGCGCCAGTCAGCGTCCCGCCGATCTGGCTCAAGGCGACAACCCGGTCGGCAAAGCCGTAGCCGAGACCGACATAGAGCCCGACCCAGACGGTCTCTCCGGCCAGGCCCGCCAGCGTGAAGGCACGCCAGGGCATCGCGGAGGCTCCGGCGGCAAAGTTGATCCAGGGGCCAAGCGGGCTGAACAGCCAGCGGCTGAGAAAGACGCCAAGCCTGCCCCGCCTTTGCAGCAGGGTGAAGGCGCGGTCGATGACCGCAGCGCGGGCGGGCCTTGCGCGCAGACGGGCGATCAACCGTTCTGCGCCACGACGGCCCAGCGCATAGCCCGCCTGATCGCCGATGACCGCGCCGACAAAGGCCCCGAGGGCGACCTCGTCGATGGCGAGATCGCCGCTGGCCGCAAGCCCGCCCGCCGTCAGCATCACGATGCTCGCCGGGACAGGCAAGGCCAGGCAACTGAAGAAGGTGACGCCGAACATCAGCCAGACACCATAGACCGGGATCAGTTCCAGCAGCTGTTCGGTCATGGGGTCGCGGCCGGAGGGGTGGCGCGGGCTGTGGCGATGGCGGTGCGGATCGCCTCAGCGATATCATCGACGCTGCGTCCGGTTTCATCGGCGATCTGGCGCAGGCTGCGCGGGTCGCCGGGGGCCGGACCATAGCCAATCGCCTCGAACAGCACATGCGGTGCGAGCTGGTAGGATCGGGCGATGTAGCCGGGTGTCATCCAGGCCGCGATGGTGACGTCGTGATGCGCCGGATTGGCCCAGTAGAGGGTCACGACGATCAGCCGGACCATGAAATAGAGCGTGACAGCCAGCGTCGCGCCGAAGGCCAGCAGCAGGGTCCGGTGGTCACGCCAGAAGGATGCGATCGTCTGCCGCATGTTCGCCTGCCTGTTCTGCCCAAGCGTCGCGGGGTCGGGACATGATGTCATCAGTGGCCCCGGTCGTGAGCGTGGACAAGGCCCTAACGTCCGAGTTGACGCATTCCGTCGTCGAGGCCGCGCAGGGTCAGCGGCACCATCCGGTCACCGCCAAAGAGAGCGCGGATCATGCCGACCGACGGGCTGTGCTCCCACAGCCGCTGCTCCATCGGGTTGATCCACAGATGCGCGGGCCATTGGTCGCGGGCGCGGTTGAGCCAGACGGCGCCCGCCTCGGCATTCCAATGCTCATTGGCGCCACCGGCATGGCTGATCTCATAGGGCGACATATGCGCGTCGCCGACAAAGATGCATTTGTAATCAGACCCGTAGCGGTGAAGCACCTCATCGGTCGGGGTCTGCGCATCCCAGCGGCGGCGATTGTCGCGCCAGACGCCTTCGTAGAGGCAATTGTGGAAATAGAACTGTTCGAGATGGGCAAAGGCGTGGCGGGCGGCGGAAAACAGAGTTTCGACCTGCGCGACATGGCGGTTCATCGACCCGCCGACATCGAGAAACAGCAAGACCTTGACCGCGTTGCGCCGCACGGGGCGGGTCTGCACATCGAGCCAGCCTTGCGCGGCCGTGGCGCGGATCGTGCCGTCGAGGTCGAGCTCTTCTGTCGCGCCGTCGCGGGCCCAGTGCCGCAGGCGGCGCAGCGCGACCTTGATGGCGCGTGTGCCAAGCTCTCCGCTGTCGTCGAGGTCGCGGAACACGCGCCGGTCCCAGACCTTGACCGCGCGGCCCTCGCGCCCGGTCTCCTGCCCGATGCGCACACCCTCGGGGTTGTAGCCCTGCGCGCCAAAGGGCGAGGTGCCGGCGGTGCCGATCCACTTCGACCCGCCCTGATGCCGCCCCTGCTGTTCGCGCAGGCGGTCGCGCAGCGCCTCCATCAGCGCGTCGAACCCGCCCAGCGCCGCGATCCCGGCCTTTTCGGCATCGGTCAGATTTTTCTCGGTCAGCTTGCGCAGCCAGTCATCGGGCAGGGCGAGCGCGTCGCGCACCTGCTGCGGCGTGATCTGAGCGAGCCCGCCGAAGGCAGTCGCAAAGGCGCGGTCGAACCGGTCGATCTGGCCTTCGTCCTTGACCAGCGTGCAGCGCGCGAGGTGGTAGAAGCCTTCGGGGTCATGTGTCGCGAGGCCGGCCCGCAGGGCCGCGAGAAAGCTCAGGTATTCGCGCAGCGACACCGCCACTCCGCCCTGCCGCAACGCCGCGAGAAAGGGCAGGAACATCGCGCTGCCTCAGGCCATGCTGCGCTCGATGAAGATCAGCGCGAACATGCCCAGCACGCCGAAGATGATGGCAAAGACCGCCGCCCATTGCAGCATGTCAAGCGCCCGGCCCCCGCGCATCCGCGCGCTGATGGCCCCAAGGACCGCGCCGATCAGCAGCCCTGCCAGCGGATAAATCATCGTGTCAGCCCCGGTTGCGCGGGTTCAGGCTCGCGATTTCGCGCAATCTGGCCCGGACGTTGCGTTCAGAGCCGAAGCCGTAGCGCGCCCATCCCAGACTGTCCAGCCGCACCGCGGCCGCTTCGGCGCTGCGCCCTTGCAGGTCGAGCGCCTCGGCGCGGAACATCATGAGCGTCGCGAGCAGGGACGCGTTCTCGTGCCCGGCGGCGACGGGGATCGCGCGTTCGACCAGTGACAGCGTGTTCTCGGCATCGCCCGAACTCAGCGCAAAGGCGGCAAGCTGCACCGCGACCGTGGCCTCGTGGATCTGGGTCAGCGGCGCGGCGCGGTAGGTGCGCGCGGCTTCGGCAAAGGAGGCCAGCGCCACGTCGGGGTCATTGCCCACCTGCAGCCGCCCATAGGCGTAGAGGGCAAAGCCGCGGCGCGGCCCGTCCCAGCCGTAGGCGCGGGCCAGGTTGATCGCCTCTTCCGCCGCCTGCCGTTTGCGTGCGGGGGCGGGGCCGGCGGACAAGGCCAGTTCGACCGCGTCGATCCAGTCGCGCGAGGTGTCGTTGATCGGGCCCGAGGCCGGCCGTTCGCCCGCCGGATTGAGCCGGGCAAGCAGCGCGGGGAGCCGCACGGCGACCTCGCCCCGGGTCATGCCGTTGCGCAGTTCGGGGGAATAATAGGCCCGCAGGATCAGCATGTCGAAGCCGGTCAGCACCGCATGGATGTTGTCGTCGTTGAACACCGAATCGGGCAGGCGGTAGAGGTCGTTGAGCGGGCCGAGCGCCTGCGCGAGCTCTTCATGCAGGCAATCGCGGATCTCTTGCGGGGCGACGTCCGAGGGCACGAAGATCGCCGCGCGGTCGCGCCGGGTGAGCGTGGTCCAGTCCACCTGCGGGGTGCGGCGGGCGGTCTTGAACTCCTCCCAACTCGCCACGCGGGGCACCACGAAACAGGCGGCGCGCGGCACGGCGCGTTGCAGCACATCGCGCGGGATCGCCTCGATCACGATATTGGCATCGGGCGCGCCGGTGAGAAAGATGTCGATCTCCGCCTCGTTGCGCAGCCGGCCGAGCAGCGCGCGCAGGTCGGGCACGAGGCTCGCCGGCACGTCACCGGTGACGCGCACCGAGACCGGCGCGACAAAGCGGGTCATCACCGGCACGGCGCGGCCGCTCTCCATCCGGAAGGCGAGGTCGAGGAAATCCTGCGCGATCTCGGCATTGGCGCGCGCGGGCGCCGGGGCCTGTGCGATACCGAAGTCGCGCATCGGCGGCAGGCTCTCTGTCATGGAGAGCGCGCGCGAGGGCGGCGCCTCGGGCGGCATGGGGGTGCAGGCCGACATCGTGGCCAGCGCGATCACGGCTAGTCGGCGCAGTCGGCGGCTCATGCGGCAGACCGGCAAAATCGTGTTGCGGCGGCGCGCGCACCGGCCGCTGCGACGGGCATGTAGGCCTCGGTCATCTGTCACTCCTCGTTCCTCGACCCCGACATGCCAACGGAGTGCGGCCCGGTTGCGGAAACAATGGGGCAATGACAAGACCACACCCCTAACCCGTTGCGGGTGAATGTGCCGTTAACGCCGGGATAAAATCACGCGCTGTCGCAACAATCGGCATGGTTGTCTGCCATTGTTGCGCGGATGGCGCAGGAGCTTAGTGGTGGATGAAAATCGGGCCGCAAGATGTTGATCTGACACTGTTGCCGGCTTTGCAACACAATCGGGGCGACACGAATCAGCGCCGCCCGCGCGCGGCAAAGGCCAGCCGTTCGAACAGGTGCACGTCCTGTTCGTTCTTGATCAGCGCGCCATGCAGCCGGGGCAGGATCGCGCCCGCCTCCTGGCGCAGATCCTCGGCGCTCAGGTCCTCGGCGAGCAGCAGCTTGAGCCAGTCGAGCATCTCCGAGGTCGAGGGTTTCTTGCGCAGACCCGGTGTATCGCGCAGCGCCATGAATTGCGCCAGCGCGGTGCTCAGCAACGCCTCCTTGATGCCGGGATGGTGGACCGCGACGATGCGCGCGAGCGTCTCGGCGTCGGGAAAACGGATGTAATGAAAGAAACAGCGCCGCAGAAAGGCGTCGGGCAGCTCCTTTTCATTGTTCGAGGTGATGATGACCACAGGCCGGTGGGCGGCGCGCACCGTCTCGCCGGTCTCGTAGATGTGGAACTCCATCCGGTCGAGCTCCTGCAACAGGTCATTGGGAAACTCGATATCGGCCTTGTCGATCTCGTCGATCAGCAGAACCACCCGGCCGGGCGCGGCAAAGGCCTCCCACAGCTTGCCGCGGCGCAGGTAGTTGCGCACGTCATGCACCCGCGCATCGCCCAACTGGCTGTCGCGCAGCCGGCCTACCGCGTCATATTCATAAAGCCCCTGCTGCGCGCGCGTGGTTGATTTCACATGCCATTCGATCAACGGCATCCCCAGCGCTGCGGCGACCTGGCGGGCCAGTTCGGTCTTGCCGGTGCCCGGCTCGCCCTTGACCAGCAGCGGGCGTTCCAGCGTCACCGCCGCATTGACCGCGATCGCCAGATCGTCCGAGACGACATAGCTCTGCGTGCCGCTGAAATGCATGACGGGGCCATCCTTCTGCCTGTTCCGGACGCGAGCCTAGCACGCGGGCCGGCAGCCGCAACGCGGCATCACAACACGGAAATCGGGGGGTGACACTCTGAAAGCAACAGAGTATTGCAGCGCCAATCAGAGGGGTGCGCCGGATGACTGGTAACCTGGACATGCCAGCCTTTGGCGGGACAGAGGGAGCAGACATGAAAGCCGAGGTTTTCCTGCCGGACGACTACAGTCCTGCCGAGGACGAGCCGTTCATGAACGACCGTCAGCTCGAATATTTCCGCCGCAAGCTGATCCAGTGGAAGGCGGACCTGATGTCCGACAGCCGCGACACCGTCGCCGGGATGAAGGACCAGACCCGCAACATCCCCGATATCGCCGACCGCGCGTCCGAGGAAACCGACCGCTCGATCGAGTTGCGCACCCGCGACCGCCAGCGTAAGCTGGTGTCCAAGATCGACGCTGCCTTGCGCCGGATCGACGAGGGCGAATACGGCTATTGCGAGATCACCGGCGAGCCGATCAGCCTCAAGCGGCTCGACGCGCGCCCGATTGCCACCATGAGCCTCGAGGCACAGGAACGGCATGAACGCCGCGAAAAGGTCCACCGCGACGACTGAGGCCCGCCATAGCGCCGGTCATAACGCCGGTCGCCGCGTCACGATCGTGGGCGGCGGGATCGGCGGGCTCACGGCTGCGCTGGCCTTTGCCCGGGGCGGGGCCGATGTCACGGTGCTCGAACAGGCCGCCGCGATCACCGAGGTCGGCGCGGGCCTGCAACTCGCCCCCAATGGCGCGGCGCCGCTGGGCGCGCTGGGTCTGACCAATGTGCTGCATATGGCCGGGATCCGCGCGCAGAGGGTAGAGCCGACCGATGCGCTCACCGGGCGCACGATTGCGCAGTTCGACCTGACCCGCCTGACCGGACAACCCTACCGTTTCCTGCATCGCGCCGAACTGATCGACATCCTGCTCACGGCAGCCTGCGATGCCGGGGTGACGCTGCGCACCGGGGCAAAGGTGGTGGGCGTCGATGCGGCGGGGGCGATCACCCTGGCCCATGGCGCGATGCCGCAAGCCGACCTGACGGTTGGCGCGGACGGGCTGCATTCGCTCATGCGCCCGGCGCTCAACGGCGAGGCCAAGGCATTCTTTACCCGGCAGGTCGCCTGGCGCGCGGTCATCGCCCATGACGCGCCGCCCGTCGCGCGGATCTGGATGGCGCCCGGGCGGCATGTGGTCACCTATCCGCTCACGCGGGGGCGGCTCAACATCGTGGCGGTGCGCGAACAGGACGACTGGTCGCCCGAAGGCTGGACGAATACCGACACGCCCGCGGCGTTCCAGGCGGCCTTTGCCGATCTGTGCCCCGACCTGCGCGCCCTGCTCGACAAGGTGACGGATGTGCGGCTCTGGGGCCTCTTTCGCCACCCGGTCGCGGCGCGCTGGCATGGCGAGGCCTGCGCCATTCTGGGCGATGCCGCGCATCCGACGCTGCCGTTTCTGGCGCAGGGCGCGAACCTCGCCATCGAGGATGCCTATGTGCTGGCGACCTGCTGCGATCGCAGCGCCGACCTGCCCGCCGCGCTCGCCCGCTACCAGGCTCTGCGGCGCGACCGGGTGGTGCGCGCGATCAACGGCGCCAATGCCAATGCGGTCAACTATCACCTCGCCGGTCTGCGCCGGTTCGCCTCGCACGCCGCCTTGCGGGCGGTGAGCCGGGTGTCGCCGGGGCTGTTCCTGCGGCGGATGGACTGGCTCTATGGCCATGACGTGACGCGCGGCTGAGGCGGCCTAGGCGTCGATCTCGACCCAGACCGGCACATGGTCCGATGGTTTTTCGCGTCCGCGCACATCCGCCTCGATCCAGCAGTCCTGCAACAGGTCGGCCGCTTGCGGGCTCAGCAGATGGTGGTCGATGCGGATGCCGTCGTTGCGGTCATAGGCGCCGGCCTGATAGTCCCAGAAGCTGTAGTGCCCCGCCCCGTTGACCCGCGCGCGGAACGCCTCGGTCAGCCCCATGTTCAGCAACCGGCGAAAGGCGGCGCGGCTTTCGGGGCGAAAAAGCGCATCCTCGCGCCAGGCCTCTGGGCGCGCGGCATCCTCGGCCTGCGGGATCACGTTGTAATCGCCCGCAAAGATCACCGGCTCTTCGGTGGCAAGCAGCACCGCCACGCGCGCCGCCATCCGGTCCATCCAGGCGAGCTTGTAGTCGTATTTCGGCCCCGGCGCGGGGTTGCCATTGGGCAGGTAGAGCCCGCACAGCCGCACCGCGCGCCGCCCCACCACCGTCGCCTCGATCCAGCGCGCCTGGTCGTCGCCCTCGTCGCCCGGCAGGCCGCGCGTCACATCCTCGAGCGGCAGTTTCGACAGGATCGCGACCCCGTTGAAGCTCTTTTGCCCATGGGTTTCAACGTTATAGCCCATATCCTCGAACAGCGCGCGGGGAAAGCTCCCGTCTTGCGACTTGATCTCCTGCAAGAGCGCGACATCGGGCTGGGCGTCGCCCAGCCAGGCGGGCAGCGCCTCGATCCGCGCCTTGATCCCGTTGATGTTGAATGTCGCGATCTTCATGGCCGCTCTCCCTGTTGCGGCCTTGCTTGCCACATTCCGCGCGCCGCGTCAGCCCCGCAGCGCGTTCAGCCAGTTCTGGAATTCGCGCGTGTCGGGGGCCAGCGCCACCGCCTTTTCCGCGGCCGCGACCGCAGCGGGGATGTCGCCCTGCGTCTTCAGCACAGCGCTGAGCGCGCGCAGGCTGCGCGGGGCGAACTGGCCGGGCAGGGCGGCGGCCTCGCGCAGCAGGCGCAAGGCCTCGTCATGCGCGCCCTGCTTCGCGAGCAATTCGCCCAGCCGGGTGAGCGGCTTGGCCCGCCGTTGCGCCGCCGAGACCTCGACCGCGCGACGTGCATGGAGGATGGCGCTGTCGGCTTCGCCCGCCTGTGACGCGATCCGCGACAGCAGCAGCAGCAGGTTCATGTCACGCGGTGTGCTGGCCAGCGCCGCCTCGACCAGCGCGCGGGCCTCGGCGCCGCCGTCAGCCGCCAGCAGCGCGGTTGCAAGCGAAAGGGTAAAGCCCGCATCGGCCGGATAGATCGACAAGGCGCGCCGCGCCAGCGCCTGCACCTGCGCGCCGTCCTTGTCGCGCTGCGCCAGCCCGATGGCGAGCTGGAAATAGAGCCGCGCGCGCGCCTCCATCGCGGTCAGACGGTCGATCCAGTCGCGTGCGGCCTCGCGGCCATATTGCGCGGTGAGGATGCCGGCATAATGGACAAACCCGCCTTCCTCGCCAGTCTCGCGCAGCACCGCTTCCATTTGCGCCAGCGCCGCCGCCGCCTGCGGCTGGGTCGCGTCGAAAGCAAAGTTCGACGGATAGTCATTGGCCCCGCGGGTCAGCACCACGCCATCCGCCATCAGGTCGATCCGGCAAAGGTCGCGCGCCTGGCCGTGCAGCGTGGCGCGCGGGAAATGCACCGCGATCTCGCGGTGATCGACCGCGATGAACCGCGCGCGGATGTCGGCGGCCAGCGCGCCCTCGGGACGGCCCGCGATGCGCAGGCTCTCGCCCTCGGCCAGCGCCGCAAAGGCCTCGGCCAGCGCGGCGGGCGTGATATCGGCGACCACCGTGCGGGTGGCGTCGGGGATGCGCGCGACCTTGTGCAGCGCGATCATGTTGTGAAAGCGGGTGACGCAGGCCACATCGGCCACCAGCGGATCGGCGTCCTGCCCGAGCCGCGCGGCGATCTCCGCAAAATAGCCCACCGAATTGGGCGCCTCGAGGTCGAGAGAGCCACCAAAGCGCGGAAAGAACGCGGTCTGCACATCTTCGGCCACATAGAGGCCGCCGGCGGCCATGGTCGGAAACAGCAGGCCATAGCTTTCCACCACATGTTCGTTGCGGTGGCTGCCATCGTCGATGATGATGTCGAAGGGACCGCGTGTCGCCACGACTTCGGCCAGGAAATCGGCGTCGATCTGGCTGCCCCGCAACACCGCCACGCGCGGGCCAAGGGCGAGCGCCTTGGTCTGGATGTCGATCCCGGTGATCTGCCCTTGCGGGAAATAGTCGCGCCACATGGCGAGCGACTGGCCACCCCGGTCGGCATCCTGATAGCCGCCAACCCCGATTTCGAGCAGACGGATGGGCCGGTCGCGCAGAGGCGCAAACAACTGGTGATAGCGCGGCGTATAGTCGTGCAGGCCGAATTTGTCGGTGCCGTGGCGGATCGCCAGTTCTGACAAGGGATCAATCATTACGCACCGCCTGTATTGCTGCCATTTCGGAAACAATAGCGGGGCAGGCGCGCGGCCCGCAAGGCTCAGATCGAAAACGACGTGCCGCAGCCGCAAGAGCTTGTCGCGTTGGGGTTGTCGATGACAAAGCGCGCGCCGATCAGCTCTTCGCTGAAGGTGATCGTGGCCCCCGCCAGAAACGGCAGCGAGACCGGATCGACCAGCACCCGTTCGCCCGCACCCTCCAGGATCAGGTCGTCGGGCTTGGCCTCGTCGAGGGCGATGTCGTATTGAAAACCGGAACATCCCCCGCCTTCGACCGCGACGCGCAGCGCCTTGCCCTGCGCGCCCGCGCCGATCTCGGCCAGACGTTCAAAGGCGCGTGGGGTGACTTTGGGGGGCAGGGTCAGGGTCATGGCGCATCTCCGGGTGACAGGGGGAACATAGGCGCTGCACGGGGGCAGGACAATGCCCGCGATCTGCGCTAACAAGGGGCAACAACAATGGGACACATGATGCACGCCGCCTATGCCTGCCTGCCCGGCCAAAGCCGGGGGCGCCTGTTTGCCGAGGAAGAAAGCACCTTCCGCTCGCCCTTTCAGCGCGACAGGGACCGGATCATCCATGCCAGCGCCTTTCGCCGGCTCAAACACAAGACGCAGGTGTTCATCGAACATGAGGGCGACTATTTCCGCACCCGCCTCACCCATTCCATCGAGGTGGCGCAGGTCGCGCGCACGGTGGCGGCGGCGCTGGGGCTGAATGTGGAACTGACCGAGGCCGTGGCGCTGGCGCATGACCTCGGCCACCCGCCCTTTGGCCATACCGGCGAGGATGCGCTCAATGCCCTGATGGCGCCCTATGGCGGGTTCGACCACAATGCGCAGGCGATCCGCATCGTCACCTCGCTCGAGCGGCATTATGCCGAATGGGACGGGCTGAACCTGACATGGGAAACGCTCGAAGGGATTGCCAAGCATAACGGCCCGGTGCGCGACCCGGTCCCCTATGCGCTGGCCGATTACAACGCGCGTCATGACCTCGAACTGTCCACCCATGCCAGCGCCGAGGCGCAATCGGCGGCCATTGCGGACGACATCGCCTATAACCACCACGACCTGCATGACGGATTGCGCGCCGAGCTGTTCTCGACCGACGATCTGGCCGAATTGCCCGTGCTGCACGACTGTTTTGCAGAAGTTGACCGCAAATATCCCGGTCTCAACTATTACCGCCGCCGGCACGAGGCGCTGCGGCGGTTCTTTGGCGTGCTGGTCGAGGATGTGATCGGGCTGAGCCGCCGCAATATCGCAGACCTCGGTCCGGCCTCGGCCTCTGACATCCGCCACGCGGGGCGGATGCTGGTGCAGTTCACGCCGGCGCTCTGGGCCGATCTCAGGGTGATCCGCGAGTTTCTCTTTCACCGCATGTATCGGGCGCCTGCCGTGGTCGCAATGCGCGCCGAAGTGACGCAGGTCGTGCATGACCTCTTTCCGCTGTTCATGGCGCAGCCGGACGAGCTGCCGAAACAATGGCGCAAGGATGTGGCCGAGGCCGCCGCAGGCCCGGGGGGCGAAACCGCGCTGGCGCGGATCGTGGCCGATTACATCGCCGGCATGACCGACCGCTTTGCGATCGAGACCCACGCCCGGCTCTTGGGCAGCGATATGGTGGACCGGACCCGCGCCCTGCGGGGATAGGGCGGCACGTTGACGCGCCCGTTTGCCGTGGTAAACCCGCCCAATGCCTCTGAAAGGGGCCAAGAGGACCGTGAGATGAACCTGTTTACCGAAATCCGGGCGCTTGTGCTCGACTGTCTGGACGCGATGGTGGCCGAGGGCACGCTGCCCCAGGGGCTGTCCTGGGACGCCGTGGCGGTCGAGCCGCCCCGCGATGCCGGGCATGGCGACATGGCGACCAATGCCGCGATGGTGCTGGCCAAACCCGCCGGGATGCCGCCGCGCGCCATCGCCGATGCGCTGGCCCTGCGGCTCGCGGCCGACCCCCGCGTGACGCGGGCCGAGGTCGCGGGGCCGGGGTTCCTCAACCTGCGCCTCGCGCCCGCCGTCTGGCAAGGGGTGGTGCGCGCGGCGCTGACGGATACGGGCTTTGGCCGCTCGACCCTGGGGCAGGGGCGGCGCGTGAACGTCGAATATGTGAGCGCGAACCCCACCGGACCATTGCATGTGGGCCACACCCGCGGCGCGGTCTTTGGCGATGCGCTGGCCTCGCTGCTGGCCTATGCCGGCTGGGACGTGACGCGCGAATATTACATCAACGACGGCGGCGCGCAGGTCGATGTGCTGGCGCGGTCCGCCTATGAGCGCTACCGCGAGGCCTGCGGCCATGCGCCCGAGATCGCCGAGGGGCTTTATCCCGGCGACTATCTCGTGCCGGTGGGCGAGGCGCTGAAGGCGAAATATGGCGAGAGCCTGCTCGACAAGGGCGAGCAATACTGGCTCTCCGAGGTGCGCGAGTTTGCCACCGCCATGATGCTCGACATGATCCGCGACGACCTCGCGCAGTTGAACATCACGATGGACGTGTTCTTTTCGGAAAAGTCGCTCTATGGCACCGGCCGGATCGAGGCGGCGATTGCCGATCTCGACGCCAAGGGGCTGATCTATCGCGGCACGCTGGAACCGCCCAAAGGCAAGACGCCCGAGGATTGGGAACCGCGCGAGCAGACGCTCTTTCGCTCGACCGCGCATGGCGATGACGTGGACCGGCCGATCCAGAAATCGGACGGGTCCTGGACCTATTTCGCCCCCGACATCGCCTATCATTATGACAAGGTTTCCAGAGGCTTCGACGCCCTTATCGATGTGTTCGGCGCCGACCACGGCGGCTATGTCAAACGGATGAAGGCGGCGGTCGCGGCGCTGTCGGACGGGCGCGTGCCGGTCGATATCAAGCTCACCCAACTGGTCAAGCTGTGGAAGAACGGCGCGCCGTTCAAGATGTCGAAACGCGCGGGCAATTTCGTCACCCTGCGCGATGTGGTCGATCAGGTCGGCCCCGATGTGACCCGGTTCCACATGCTGACGCGCAAGAACGACGCGCCGCTCGACTTCGACTTTGACAAGGTGCTCGAGCAGTCCAAGGACAACCCGGTGTTCTATGTGCAATACGCCCATGCCCGCGTGCAATCGGTGCTGCGCAAGGCGGTCGAGGCGGGCGTGGCGGTCGATCACGCGAGCCTCGCCGCCGCCGATCTGGCCGGGCTGGCGCATGAGGCCGAACTCAAGCTCGCCCGCCAGATCGCCGAATGGCCACGCCTGGTCGAGATCGCCGCGCGCGGCAACGAGCCGCACCGGATCGCCTTTTACCTCTACGATCTGGCGTCCGACGTGCATTCGCTGTGGAACCGGGGCAATGACGACCCCAGCCTGCGGTTCCTGCAAGCGGGTGACAGCGGCATCACACAGGCGAAAATCGCCCTCATCTCTGCCGCAGCCGTTGTCATTTCGGCCGGTCTTGGTATTCTTGGCGTGACCCCGGCTGACGAGATGCGCTAAGCGCACGACGCCGCGCAGGTCGAGGCTTGGCAAGAGACGCCGCCGGGGGGCAACCTGCGGCGGCAGAGAGGCGGATATGGCAGAAGTTTCCGACGGGCCGATCACGGGCCGGGCTGCATCGCCTGTGGGTGCACCCATCGCATCATTCGTGCAATATGCGGGCGCGGCCGTGTCGCTGGCGCTTGTCGCGGGCGTCGGTGTCTGGGGCTACAAGCTGCTGGTGCGCGATGTGAACGGCATCCCGGTCGTCCATGCGATGGAAGGGCCGATGCGCGAGGCGCCGAGCAATCCCGGCGGCGAACTGCCGCTGCATACCGGGCTGGCCGTCAATGCCATTGCCGCCCTGGGCGAAGCCGCCCCGCCTGAGGACCGGCTGATCCTCGCCCCCGCTGTCGCGGGCCTCGCGCAGGAAGACCTCGAGGCGATGCCGATGGCCGAGGCGGAAGAGCGGCTTGCGGGCGACGACCCGCAGCAGGTGCCGGCGGCGCTCTCCGTCGCGACGCCCGAGCCCAGCCTCGAGGCCGTGGCCGAGCCGCTCGAGGAGGGTGTGGTCGAGCCGGTGATCGCAGAGACCGACCTGCCCGCCACCGATGGCCCCCTGTCGGCAGACGACATCCTCGCGCTGGCCGATGCCATCGCCGCCAACTCCACGCCGCTGACCGACCTCGCCCCCGCGCCCGAACCGCTGGCAGAGGCGTCGCCCGCCGCGCGGGCGGTGCGCCCGATGCTGCGCCCGATGCAGCGCCCCGGTCTCGCTGACCCGGCCGTGCTGGCGTCCGGTCAGGGCACGGATAGCGCGGCGCCGGGCGGTGCGGCGATTGCCGTGATGACCGGGGACATCGCCATCGGCACCAGCCTCGTGCAGCTTGGCGCCTATGAGACACCCGAGATCGCGACGGCGGAATGGGCGCGGCTCGCCGGGCGCTTTGCGAGCTTTGTCGCGGGCAAGACGCCGGTCATCCAGCAGGCGACGAGTGGCGGGCGCACCTTCTTCCGGCTGCGCGCGATGGGGTTTGACACGCTCAGCGATGCGCGACGGTTCTGTGCGGCGCTGGTGGCCGAGGATGCGGCCTGCATCCCGGTCGTGGTGCGCTGATTGGTTGCCGCCGTCATATTTGGACCTGAAGAACGGCGCGTAACGCCATGGGAACGTGACTTTTTCCGTGATGTTGACCCTTGGGGCTTCATACTCTTTGCCCGCAATGTGGACAGCCCTGACCAGCTTTGCCGGCTGACAGCCGACCTGCGCGCGGCGGTGGGGCGCGAGGCGCCGATCCTGATCGACCAGGAGGGCGGGCGCGTGCAGCGGATGCGCGCGCCGCTCTGGCGCGACTACCTGCCCGCGCTCGACCAGATGGCCCTCGCCCGCGACCCGCTGCGCGCGCAATGGCTGCGCAACCGGCTGATCGCCGAGGAACTGCACGCCGTGGGCATCGACGTGAACTGCGCGCCCCTCGCCGATCTGGTCGAGGAGGCCACGCATCCGGTGCTGCGCAATCGTCTCTATGGGGCGGATGTGGCGACCGTGGTGGCTGCCGCGCGCGCCTGCGCCGCAGGCTTGCTTGCGGGCGGTGTGCTGCCGGTGCTCAAGCATATTCCCGGCTATGGCCGCGCCGCGGTGGACAGCCACCATGACCTGCCGCGCGTGTCCGCCCCGCGCGCAGCACTTGACGCGCGCGATTTCGCGCCGTTCCGCGCGCTTTGCGACATGGCCATGGGCATGACCGCGCATATCGTCTTTGATGCCATCGACGCAGGCGCGCCCGCGACCACGTCGCCCGCGATGATGCGCGTGATCCGCGAGGATATCGGCTTTGCCGGTCTCATCATGACCGACGACCTGTCGATGCAGGCGCTGAGCGGGACACTGGCAGAGCGCGCGGCGGCCTCGCTCGCGGCGGGCTGCGATGTGGTGCTGCATTGCAACGGCATCCCCGCCGACATGATGCAGGTCGCAGGCGCCACGGCGCCGCTCTCTGCGCTGGCGACGGGCCGGGCCGCCGCCGCATTGGCGCAGCGTCATACGCCCGACCCGGTTGACACAAAGGCGCTGGCCGCAGAGCTGGACGCCCTGCTGGAGGGCGCATGAGCACATTCGAGGAGGACCACGCCCGGGTCAGCGAACGGCTCGCCGCCGAGGCGCTGATCGTCGATGTGGACGGCTACGAGGGGCCGCTCGACCTGCTGCTGACGCTCTCGCGCACGCAAAAGGTGGACCTGCGGCAGATTTCGATCCTCGCGCTGGCCGAGCAATACCTGGGTTTCATCGCCAAGGCGCATAACCTGCGCATCGAGCTGGCCGCCGATTACCTGGTGATGGCGGCCTGGCTCGCGTTTCTCAAATCGCGCCTGCTGCTGCCGCCCGACCCCACCGCCGACGGCCCCTCGGGCGAGGAACTGGCCGCGCATCTGGCGTTCCAGCTCGAACGGCTTCAGGCGATGCGCGAGGTGGCGGCCAAGCTGATGGCGCGCGACCAGCTCGGGCGCGACTTCTTTGCGCGCGGCCTGACCGAGGATGTCGCCCGCGTGCGCCGCGTGACCTGGAGCGCGTCGCTGCTCGACCTGATGCAGGCCTATGCCCGGATCCGCACCCGCGACGATTTCCGCCCCTTCGTGCTCGACCGCGGCCATGTGATGACGATGGAGCAGGCGCTCGAGCGGATGCGCGGGCTCATTGGCTATGCGGGCGAGTGGACCGATATTGCGGCCTATCTGCCCGAGGATTGGGCGGCCGACCCGCTGCGCCGCCGGTCCACCACGGCGGCGACCTTTGTCGCCTCGCTCGAACTGGCCAAGGAAGGCCGGATCGAGATCCGGCAGGCGGACATGTTCGCGCCGATCCAGATCCGCAAGAGGATGCCGCCCGATGGCTGACAGGAACGAGCCGGAGCCGACGCTCTTCAAGGCGCCGCCGATGGCCGAGCAGGAGCGCATGGTCGAGGCGATCCTCTTTGCCACGACCGATCCGATGACGGTGGCGGCGCTCGCGGGGCGGATGCCGCATGGCTGCGACCCTGCCGAGGCGCTGGTGCACCTGCGCCGCCGCTACGAGGGGCGCGGCGTGGGCGTGGTGCGCGTGGGCGACGGCTGGGCGATCCGCACCGCGCCCGACCTCGGTTTTCTGATGCAGAAAGAGGTGGTCGAGACGCGCAAGCTGTCGCGTGCCGCAATCGAGACGCTGGCGATCGTGGCCTACCACCAGCCCGTCACCCGCGCCGAGATCGAGGAGATCCGTGGGGTGTCGGTCAGTCGCGGCACGGTCGATCAGCTGATCGAGATGGAGTGGATCCGCTTTGGCCGGCGCAAGATGACGCCGGGGCGCCCGGTGACATTCGTGGTCACCGACCAGTTCCTTGCCCATTTCGGGCTCGAGACGGCGCGCGACCTGCCGGGGCTCAAGGAATTGCGCGCGGCGGGCCTGCTCGACAACCGGCCGCCGCCGGGGATGGTGCCACTTTCGGCTGGCGAGGAAGAGGACAGCGACGACAGCCAGCCCGAGTTGTTCGGAGACTGACGGGGGTGCTGCTGCGCCGCGTCATCCGCGCCCTGCGCCTGATGCGCCGCGTGGGGCGGATCCGGGAGGGTAGGGGTTTCCCGACCTGCCTGCGGATTTACCTGAACGGCATTCTTTGCTACCGTTTGACTCATTAAGATAGAACTTGCCCTGTTTTGGGCGGCCTGCATTTTAACCGGAACGGATTTCACGATGTCATTGCGTGATCCGCGCGAACGCGCGATCCAGACCCTTTGCTATGAAACTGGCAGTGCGGCAATTTCGCTGCCGTTCTATCTTCTCCTCTTCGGCTCCGGCCTGAACGAAGGGCCGCTCCTTTTTGCGGCGCTCACTCTGGCCTGCCTGATCTGGACACCGCTGCACAACACCGCCTTTGACAGGATCGACCTCGCCCTGACCGGCCGGGCGGCGAGCGACCGGCCGCAGCACCTGCGCGTGCTGCATGCGCTGACGCATGAGGCGACAGCGGTCATCGCGACGCTGCCCCTGATCATTTGGATTGGCGGCTTTGGTTTCTGGGATGGGCTGGCGGCC
>JAACUH010000085.1:31676-38876 GCA_009993005.1 Rhodobacterales bacterium | reverse complement strand
CACCATGACGGGCGCAGACCGGCGGCGGGAAGATGGCAGGGGGCGTGAGACAGACGCGCAACTCTGTCCCGTGCCCATGGTTCTGGCGCGAAATCACGGCGAAATCATGCATATTGCGGGCGGACAGTCGCGCCCCCGATCACCACGTGATCGACAGGTCAGCTTTGCGTCACAGGGCGACGCGCAGCCGCCGCAGACCGGCGATCTGGCGCGCGGCCGCCAGCGGCGAGACGGTGCGAAAGATGTCGCCCATCATCGCCGCATCGCCCCGAAGCCCCGCCCAGACCCCGCGCTTGGCCGCTTTCAGCGGGCTGGCCACCTCTGGCCAGGGCACCACCGCGAGGCGTGCGCGCCGCTCCAGGATCGTGCGGTTCAGCGCCACTTCAAAGCCGAACTTGGGCAAGGCGTGCAGGTCCGCCGCGCGCCCGGCCAGCATGTCGCGCGGCACCACCCGCTCGCCCGAGATGTAGTCGAGACCCAGCCAATGCCACGGGCGCGGCGCATTGCCGCGCAGGCTGACCGACACCTCGGCGCGACCAGAGCGCACGGGGGCGATCAGCGCGGTCAGATGCGCCGGCGATAGCCCTGTCAGATCGGCGTCCAGCAGCAGCAGATACGGGGTTGCCGCCGCCTCTATGCCGACCGACAGCGCCCAGGTCTTGCCCCGGTTGCGGTCATTGCGCAGGACGGTGACGCCGGGCAGGCGCGCGGCGACCTCGGCCGTCCCGTCCTGCGATCCGTCATCGATCACGATCACCCGCGCCAGGGCCGGATGACCCACCGCGACCGCCAGCACCGCAGCGATGCGCGCGGCCTCGTTATAGGCGGGGATCAGGCAGGTGATGCCGCCCGCTGTCATCGCGTCACCCGCATGCGCCACCAGACCAGCCCTCCCAACACCATGACCGCGAGCAGCAGCAGCGACAGGCGCATGATCCAGGTGTCGATCTGCTCATAGGCGGACCCGAAGCCATAGCCGAGCGCCAGCAGGGCCGCGCTCTTGGGCAACGTGGCCACAAGGTTCCACCACAGGAACGCGCCCACCGGCATCCGCGCCGCGCCCGCCGCCACCAGGATCGCCGCCCCCGCCGAATGGGTCAGTTTGCCCAGCACCAGCGTCTGCCCGCCGCGCGCGCCGAAATGATCGGTCAGTGCCGCGACCCGCGCGCTGTTCAGCCCCAACCGGTGGCGCCAGCGCTGCGGGATGCGCTTCATGCCCTTGCGGCCCGCCAGATAGAGCAGCGCATCGCCCACCAGGTCGCCCACAATGACCACCACCAATGCGCCTGCGGTGTTCAGCAGCCCCAGACTGGCCAGATAGCCCGCAATCACCGTCACGATCGGCCCTTCCAGCACCGACAGCGGCGCCAAAAGCAGCAGGCCATGCGACTGGATCAACTGGATGACACCGTCGAGCGTGATCATGTCCGTCTCTATTCCCCGGCCTGGGACCGGCCCGGTGCCATCGACGTTCCGCGCCAGACGAAACCGCGCGTGGCAAAGGTCGCCCCCCACAGCACCGGCAGCAGCAGGTCGCGCAGCGGCATCGCCGCCAGATCGCGCGGGGCGCAAGGCCAGCGCAGGGCGCGGCACAACACGACCTCGGCGCCATACCACAGCGCCAGGAACAGCGCCACCAGCCCCCAGTTCAGCCCCCAGTTCAGCCCCCAGTTCAGCCCGCCCCAGACCGCCGCCGCGAGGGCCAGCAGCGGCAAGGCCGGGCTCGACAGCGGCTCGATCAGGAACAGCCCGGGAAAGCCGTGGCGGCGCACCTGGCTCCACCGAAGCTGCCGTGCCCAGACGGCGGCCAGGCTCCGCTGCCCGATCGGCTGGGCAAAGGGGCGCGCCGCCAGCCGCACGCGCAGGCCCGCCGCGCGCACGATCTTGGTGCAGGCGACATCCTCGGCCAGGTCGCGGCCCAGGGCGGCCAACCCGCCGGCGTCGTCGATCAGGGCTCGGGTGGTGAACAGCGTCTTGCCCTGCGCAAAGCCCATCCCGAGGGCATCCCCCGCCAGTTGCAGCCGCGCCTGATACCCGTTCAGAAAGGCGCATTCCAGCGCCCCCCAAATCCCCTGCGGCCGCACCCCCGAGGGTGGCGACGACACCATGCCGGTGCCGGGGCTCCACGCCGCCAGCAACTGCTGCAGATAGTCGCGCGGCAAGACCACGTTGCTGTCGGTCATCACGATCCAGTCGGCGGTGGTGGCGGCCCAGCCCTTGGCCAGATTGTTCAGCTTGGGATTGCCGCTGATCTCCTCCGCGCCGATCAGCAGGCGCGCAGATGTTTCCGGATGGGCTGCGATCAGACCGCGGATCAGCGGAATCACCGGGTCATCCGCGGCAGCGCAACAAAAGATCATCTCGTAGTCCGGATAGTCCAGCCCGAACCCCGACCCAAGCGTTTCCGCATCAAAGGGGTCCAGCCCGCAGACCGGCCGCAACAGGCCGATGAACGGCAGGCCCACCGCAGGGTCCGGCGCGCGGCGCAAATAGGGGCGCAGCAGCACCAGCGCGACGCTGACCAGATGCAGCCCCAACAGCAGCAGCGCGAACATCCCTGCCGCGAGGATCATCCGGCAAGGCCCGGCGCGTCTTTGCCCGCAACCGGCCGCCCGGTGGTCGCGGCGCGCTGCGGCTCCACCGCCTGCAACAGGCTGATGCGCCCCTGGGCGTCTTCGGCAATCGCGGTAAAGCTGTCCACCCAGTCGCCGCAATTGGCAAAGACGATGCCATGGTCGCTGTGCAGCGCCGCCTGATGCGAATGGCCGCAGATCACGCCGTCCTGCCCCTGGGCGCGGGCCATGTCGGTCAGCCGGATCTCGAATCCGTCGCCAAAGTGCATCAGCGCCTTGACCCAGGACAGGATCACGTCGATCGCGCTACGTTCATCGGCAGGCAGCGTCCGCCCCCACCGCCGCAACCGCGTGTCAAGGCCGCGCAGGGCCCCGTCCATCCAGCTTCCGATCCGGGTCCAGACATGCGCGCGAAACATCCGCCGGTCGGCGCAATCGCCGTGAAGCACCAGAAAGCTGCGTCCGTCGGCGGTGCGATGCAGGGCCTGTTCGGTCACCTCGAAACAGCCGATATGCGTGCCGCAGTGGTCCCGCAACGCATTGTCGTGGTTGCCCGGCAGATAGATCACCCGCGAGCCAGCCTGCGCGCGTCTTTGCAAAAGGCTCAGAATGCTGTCATGCACATCCGTCCACTGCGGCACCACCGGGTACCAGGTGTCGAGGATGTCACCCACCAGATAGATCGTCTCTGCGTCGTTCTGTTCGAGAAACGCCAGAATACGTTCGGGCCGGCAACCAAGCGCGCCGAGGTGCAGGTCCGAAATGAACAGTGTTCGATGCCTGTGCGTGGGGCGCAGGGCTGCAATCAACCGTTCCTGTTCTTGAAGTGTCTGAGCCATCGATGAAGCGACCATGTCTATTCTAGGTATCTTGCTCTGGAACATCGTGCACGCGATTTGACGCCTTTCTGGCACATCTTCATGACAATCAGCGATACATACCAGACGCGCGACCACAACATGTGGCTTCGTTGCCGATGCTGTTCACATTCCATATACCTTCGCTACACCGAAAGACCAGCGCGCGCCAACCCGTCGCCTCACGCAACAGACGTCGCCCTGGGCACCGGATCGGCTGGCTGCGCACGGCGGGTTTGGAGGGCAGTGTCGGGATGGTCCCGAGCGGCCTGCATCAAAGAGCCACGCCAAGCGTTTGCATCAACCTGCCTGTGCGAAGCGTGATGCGGCCTTGTGCATCCAAGCATATCGGCAACGGCGGGCGCTTTGGCCGGTCACCGCCAGACACACACCAATTCCGTGATGAAAAGAGAGCCTGATGGCGGAGAGACAGGGATTCGAACCCTGGGTCGGCTTGCACCGACAACGGTTTTCGAGACCGCCGCATTCGACCACTCTGCCACCTCTCCGTGATCTCGGGCGGATTTAGCGAGCGGTTGGGCCGGGTGCAAGAGCAATTCGTGCGGCGCCCGCCAGCTGGCATGAACTGATCTTGCGGCATGGCCGGGCGCGCGGGGCCGACTTTTGCGGCGGGTAACGCTGTGTTGCCTTGGCAAGGGGGGGTGTGACCGCTTAGGTGGCGCACAGACCGGCAGATGAAAGGCCTCCGAGATGGTGTTGCGACGCGCGTTCCTGATGTTCCTGCTGGCCTTTGCGGCGCCGGCGGTGGTGCTGACCCCGGCTGCGGCCCAGACCTTGCCCGCAGAGACTGACCCTGCGCAGACCCGACAGGCGCAGATCGACAGCCTCTTTGATGCGCTGGCCCTGGCCGAGATGATCGGGATCATGCGCGAGGAGGGGATCGCCTATGGCAACCAGATCCGTGACGACATGTTTCCCGGTCAGGGTGGTGCGGAATGGGCTGGCGTGATCGAGGCGATCTATGATGCCACGCGGATGGAGGCCGAGGTGCGCGCCGCGCTGGCGCGCGGGCTCGACGACAAGGATGTCGCACCGATGCTGGCCTTTTTCCAGGCAGAGCCCGGCGCGACCTTCATCCGGCTCGAGGTCTCGGCCCGGCGGGCCATGCTCGACGACGCGGTCGAGGCGGCGAGCAAGGAGATGGCCGCGCTCGCCATGGCTGACGAGACCCCGCGCATGGCTCTGGTGCGCCGGATCGTCGAGGTTAATGACCTGATCGAAACCAATGTCGTGGGCGCGATGAATTCGAGCTATGCCTTCTACAGCGGGCTGATGGATGGCAGCGCCTTTGACCGGCAGATGAGCGCGGACGAGATGCTCGCGAATGTCTGGTCGCAGGAGGCCGAGATCCGCGCCAATACGACGGAATGGGTCTATGCGTTCCTGCTGATGGCCTATCAGCCGCTGCCCGAGGCGGACCTCGAGGCCTATATCGCCTTTTCGGAAACGCCCGCGGGGCGCGAGCTGAACCGCGCGATCTTTGTGGCTTTCGACGACACGTTCGAGAGCATTTCGCATGCGCTCGGCATCGCCTCGGCGCGGTTCATGGTGGGCCAGGAGCTTTAGCTGCCGTAGAGCATCAGCGCGCTGACCAGCGCGCCGGGGTTGACCTCGTAGAGGCCGCGGTCGCCCTCGAGCTGGATGACGCGCGCCGCGCGGTCGCCTGCGGGGATGCGGGCCGCGTCCATCGCGCGGGTCAGGGTCGGGCCGCCGCCAGTCGCGATATCGGTCAGGACCGCGGCCTGTTCGCCCTTCACGATCAGTTCGACCGCGCCGCGGCGCTGCTGCCAGGCGGCGTTGTCGGCGGGGCTCGCCAGCGCGCCGCCGGGACCAAGGACGGCGAGGCCGGGCAGCGCTGCGCAGCCCGCAAGGACGGGAAGCAGGAGGAGGGCGAGAGCGCCTGTGATTTGCCTGCGCGACATGGGATGCGACATGGGACGCGACATCGGACGCGACATGGGACGCGACATGGGACGCGACATGGGACGCGACATGGGAATTGATCCTTCTTGCGGGTTGACTTGGCGTGCAGATGCGCAGATAAGCCCGCATCCCGGCAAGACACTTGTGCGGGAGCACGCGCTATTCCGCCATGCGGGCGGGGGCGCATCAACGAACGCCCGAACGGGCGCGCTGTTGTCGGGTGGCCCGGTTGACCCCGGTCCGCGAACGCCCCGCAAGGGGGGCCTGGATGACGCGGGATACGAAGGAAAGACAGATGTTTGCGGTTCTGAAAACCGGCGGCAAGCAATACAAGGTGGCAAGCGGCGATGTGCTGCGTGTCGAAAAGCTTGTGGCCGAGGCTGGCGAGACGGTCCAGTTCAACGATATCCTGATGGTGGGCGATGCCATCGGTGCGCCTTTCGTGGCCGGGGCGGCCGTGCAGGCGACCGTGATCGACCAGATCAAGGGCGAAAAGACGATCAACTTTGTGCGTCGCCGGCGGAAGCATTCGTCCAAGCGGACCAAGGGCCACCGCCAGAAGCTGACGCTGGTGCGCGTGACCGAGATCCTCGCGTCGGGTGGTGAGGCCACCGGCGTGAAGGCGGCGGTCGGCAGGCTGCCCGTGGCCCCGGTCGAGGCCGTCGTGGCCGCTGCCGCTGCGAAAAAGCCCGCCGCCAAGAAGGCGGCCCCGAAAACCGAGCCGAAGGAGTAACACCAGATGGCACACAAGAAAGCAGGCGGTTCCTCCCGCAACGGGCGCGACAGCGCCGGGCGCCGTCTGGGCGTCAAGAAGTTCGGCGGCGAGGCCGTGATCCCGGGCAACATCATCCTGCGCCAGCGCGGCACCAAGATGTGGCCGGGCAATGGCGTGGGCATGGGCACCGACCACACGATCTTTGCCGTGGTCGAGGGCGCCGTGAAGTTCCACAAGGGCCTCAAGGGCCGCACCTTTATTTCGGTCCTCCCGGTGGCGGAGGCCGCCGAGTAACCGGACCCGGAAAGATGCGTGAGACATCGGGGGGATCGGTTCAGGCCGGTCCCCTTTTTGCATTCGTCGTTCACAAAGACGAATGCTTTGCGTCATAAATCTTGCGCCGATCATGACCGGTTGTCAGATCGGACAGGAGGAGAGGGCGGATGCGGCGGCGCTGGGGTCGCGGTCCGGGTTTTCGGAGGAGGGAAACCATGAAGCTCACATCCGTCACGTTGCAGCCCGAGATCGCGGCGGAGCGTTTCGTGCTGCGGCCGCTGCGCAAGTCCGACGCGGGGCTGACCGCGCTCTACATGGGCGATGCGCGCGTGGCGCGTGGCACGCGGGCGATCCCGCATCCGCTGCCGCCGGGCACGGTCGAGGCGCTGATCGACCGGGCGCAGGCCGCGGAGCGGACCGAGGATGTCTGGGCGCTCGACGGGGCGGCGCATGGCATGACCGAGGTGCTGGGGCTGGTGACGCTCGCCCGGATGGACCGGCAGCAGAGCGAGATCGGCTATTGGGTGGCGCCGGGGTTCTGGAATACCGGCATCGCCTCCGAAGCCGTCCGCGCGCTGATCGCGGCCAATCCGCATGGCGCGGCGCAGATCTTTGCAGAGGTGTTCCAGGACAATCCGGGCTCGGCGCGGGTGCTGACGAACTGCGGCTTTGACTATCTGGGCGATGCGGAAGCGTTTTCCGTGGCGCGCGGGGCGACGGTGCCGACCTGGACCTATGCCCTGCGGACCGGCGGCTGAGAGGGCGAGGGGGCTGTCTGCCCCCGCGCGCGTGCCGCGCGCCCCCCGAGGATATTTGCGGCCAAAAGATGAAGCTG
>JAACUH010000085.1:0-31661 GCA_009993005.1 Rhodobacterales bacterium | reverse complement strand
TCAGCTACCGGGCGCTGGGGCCACAGGACCTGGGGGCGCTGAGCGATATTGTCGGGCATTGGGAGGTGGTGCGGCAACTGGGGTCTTTCCCCTGGCCTGCGGACCCGGTGTTCAACGCGACACGGGCGCAGGCCTATCAGGGCGACGGCTTTGTCTGGGCGATCCTGCGCGACGGAGGCATGGTGGGCACCGTCGCGGTGACCGGCGATGAGTTGGGTTATATGCTGCATCCCGGCCAGTGGCGGCAGGGGATCGGGCGGCGCGCGGTGGGCGCGGCGCTGGCCGAGGCGTTTGGCCGGCTGGGGCGGGGGCGGATCGTCGCGGATGTCTGGGCGGACAATGCGGCCTCGCTGGGGGTGCTCGCGGGCTTTGGCTTTGTGCGGGTGCGCGACGAGGTGGTGATGTCGAAGGCGCGGGGGGTGCCGACGGCGTCCTGCAGGCTCGAGCTGACGCGCACGGCATGGGAGGCCCATGGGATCCCTTGAGCAATGGGGCGCAATCCGCTAGAGCGGGCGCCTGACAGGAAGGCTGCACCATGAAGTTTCTCGATCTCGCCAAGGTCTATATCCGCTCGGGCGGCGGCGGCGGCGGCTGCGTGTCGTTCCGGCGGGAGAAGTTCATCGAATATGGCGGGCCGGATGGCGGCGACGGCGGCAATGGCGGCGACGTGATCGCAGAGGCCGTGGACGGGCTGAACACGCTCATCGATTTCCGCTACCAGCAGCATTTCTTTGCCAAGAGCGGCCAGCCCGGCATGGGCCAGCAGCGCACCGGCAAGAGCGGCGACGACATTGTGCTGCGCCTGCCGGTGGGCACGGAGATCCTGGACGAGGACGAGGAGACGGTGCTTGCCGATCTGACCGTGGTGGGGCAGCGGGTGGTGCTGGCGCGTGGCGGCAATGGCGGCTTTGGCAACCTGCATTTCAAGACCGCGACCAACCAGGCGCCGCGCCGCGCCAACCCCGGGCAGGAGGGGATCGAGCGCACGATCTGGCTGCGGCTCAAGCTGATCGCCGATGCGGGGCTCTTGGGGATGCCCAATGCGGGCAAGTCCACCTTTCTGGCCGCCACGTCGAACGCGCGGCCCAAGATCGCGGATTATCCCTTTACCACCCTGGTCCCGAACCTGGGCGTCGTCGGTGTGGATGAGGTCGAATTCGTCGTGGCCGACATCCCCGGCCTGATCGAGGGCGCGTCGGAAGGCCGCGGTCTCGGCGACCAGTTTCTGGGCCATGTGGAGCGCTGTGCGGTGCTCTTGCACCTCGTCGATGGCACGTCCGAGGACCCGGTGGCGGATTACCACACGATCATCACCGAGCTTGAGGCCTATGGCGGCGAACTGGCGGACAAGCCGCGCATCACCGTGCTCAACAAGATCGACGCGCTGGATGCGTCCGAGCGCGCGCATTGGCGCACGGAACTGGCCGAGGCGTCGGATGGGCCGGTGATGATGATGTCGGGTGCCACGCGCGAAGGCGTGACAGATGTGCTGCGCGCGCTGCGCACGCGGATCGATGCGGACCGGTTGCGCCAGCGCAAGGCCGAGGCCGGGCCTGTCGAGGATGCGCCGTGGCAGCCCTGACAGACGCGCGCAGGCTGGTGGTCAAGATCGGCTCGGCCTTGCTGGTCGAGGCGGGCACGGGTGCGCTGCGGCGTGACTGGCTGGTCTCGCTGGCGCAGGATGTCGCGCGGATCAGGGCGCGCGGCACGCAGGTGATTCTGGTGTCGTCGGGGTCGATCGCGCTGGGGCGGCGGGTGCTGGGTCTGCCGCAGGGCGCGCTGGCGCTCGAGCAGTCGCAGGCGGCGGCGGCGGTGGGGCAGATCCGGCTCGCGCGGGCCTATGAGGAGGTGCTGGCGCCGCATGGGATCATCACGGGGCAGGTGCTGGTGACGCTCGAGGATTCGACCGACCGGCGGCGCTACCTCAACTCGCGCGCGACGATGGAGACGCTGCTGGGGCTGGGTGTCACGCCGATTGTCAACGAGAATGACACGATCGCGACCGATGAGATCCGTTATGGCGACAATGACCGCCTTGCTGCGCAGGTGGCGGTGACGGTGGGCGCGGATCAGTTGATCCTGCTTTCGGATGTGGACGGGTTCTATTCGGACAATCCCAACATCAACAACGACGCGCAACGTTTTGATATCATTGGCAGGATCACGCCAGAGATCGAGGCGATGGCCGGCGATGCCCTGTCCGGCCTGTCCAAGGGCGGGATGAAGACCAAGCTGATGGCGGCGCGGGTCGCGACCGAGGCCGGCTGCGCCATGGCGATTACATTGGGATCGCCTCTCAACCCGTTGCTGCAAATGGAAAACGGTGCGAATGCGACGTGGTTTTCGGCGCAGACTGATCCGCAGGCGGCGCGCAAGCGCTGGATCGCCGCGATGAAGCCGCGCGGCGAGATCACTGTCGATGCCGGCGCGCAGCGCGCGCTGGGTCAGGGCAAGAGCCTGCTGCCGGCGGGGATCGTCGCGGTGGGGGGCAGTTTTGGCCGGGGTGATCCGGTGACGGTGCTCGGGCCGGATGGCGCGCGTGTCGGGCTGGGCCTGACCCGCTACACCGCCGCGGAGGCGCGGCAAATCATGGGGCACCGCAGCAGCGACATCGAAGAGATGTTGGGCTACAAGGGGCGGGCCGTGCTGATCCATCGCGATGACATGGTGTTCTGAGACATGACGGAAAGCCTGCCGATGACCGATGCGACCGACATTCCTGCCCTGATGGCCGACATCGGCGCGCGGGCGCGCGCGGCGGCAGCAGAGCTCGCCTATGCCTCGCCCGAACGCAAATACGCGGCGCTGATCGGCGCTGCCGAGGCCGTGTGGGCGGCGCGTGACGCCATCGGCGACTCGAATTGCGAGGATCTGGCCTATGCCGAGGCCAAGGGGCTGAGCGCCGCCATGACCGACCGGCTGATGCTTGATGACCGGCGTATCCGCGCCATCGTGGACGGGCTGCGCGCGGTGGCCGAACAGGCCGATCCGGTGGGGCAGGTGCTGGCCGACTGGGACATGCCCAGCGGGCTGAACATCCGCCGGGTGCGCACGCCGCTGGGCGTTGTGGGCGTGATCTATGAAAGCCGGCCGAATGTGACGGCGGATGCCGGCGCGCTCTGCCTCAAGGCCGGCAATGCGGTGATCCTGCGCGGCGGGTCCGAGAGCTTTCACTCCTCGCGCGCGATCCATGACTGTCTGGTGACGGGGCTGCGGCAGGCGGGGCTGCCCAGCGACGCGATCCAGCTTGTGCCGACGCGCGACCGGGCGGCGGTGTCGGCGATGTTGACCGCGACCGACCATATCGACGTGATCGTGCCGCGCGGCGGCAAGGGGCTCGTCGGTCTCGTGCAGCGCGAGGCGCGGGTGCCGGTCTTTGCCCATCTGGAGGGCATCTGCCACGTCTATGCCGACCGCGACGCCGATCTGGAGAAGGCGCGCCGCGTGGTTCTGAACGCCAAGACGCGGCGCACGGGCATCTGCGGGGCGGCGGAATGCCTGCTGATCGACTGGCAGTTCTACACGAAACACGGGGCCGTGCTGATCGAGGATCTGCTCGCCGCCGGGGTCGAGGTGCGCACCGAGGGCGAATTGCTCAGGGTCGCGGGCACGGTCAGGGCGGCGCCCGATGACTTTGGCCGCGAGTTTCTCGACATGATCATCGCGGCGAAACTGGTCGATGGGGTGGATGAGGCGATCGCCCATATCCGCCGTTACGGGTCGAACCACACCGAATCGATCCTGACCGAGAACGACACCACCGCCGCGCGGTTCTTTGAACGGCTCGACAGCGCGATCCTGATGCGCAACGCCTCGACACAGTTCGCCGATGGGGGCGAGTTCGGCATGGGGGCCGAGATCGGCATCGCCACCGGCAAGATGCATGCGCGCGGGCCTGTGGGGGCAGAGCAACTGACCAGTTTCAAGTATCTCGTGACCGGCGACGGCACGATACGGGGTTAGAACCGCAGCACGATCCGCTCTGGCGCGAGCTTGAGCGCGATCACGCGCCCTGACTCCTGCGCCACGATCGGCAGCAGCATGAACTGCACGAGCGCGGGTGTCACGGCCACCCTTTTGCGGGCGCTGATGAGGCTGGTCCAGAGTTGCTCGTCGATCTTGAGTTTGTCCGCCTCGCCCGTGATCTCCCATGTCTCGCCATCGCGGCGGATGTGGATGTCGCCGCCATATGGCATCGCCGTTTCGAGGCATTGCAGCACCAGAAAGGCGATCCGCACGAGATTGCGGGGCTGGTCGCCCTCGGCCTCCCAGAAATAGCTGAGCCGCCCGCCTCGCGCCGCGGCGGCGAGGGTCGAGGCGATCTCGGCGCGGGCGATGGTCTGATCCTCGCTTGCGGCGCCATAGGCGATGCGGAAGAACCGGATGCGGGCATTGGCGTTCTCGACGCTTTCCGCGATCAGCGCCATCTCGGGGCTCTGCGCGACGCCGGTCATCGAGAGGAGTTCGACCCCGTTGCCTATCGCGCCCAGAGGGCTGATAAGGTCATGGCAGATCCGCGATCCGATCATGGCGGCGATGTCTGACCGCGCCTTCATGTGCCGCTCACGCCGGTTGCCTGTCCCGCCACCCACGCCCCCCGAGAGGTTCCCATGCCAGACCTGAGTGCCATCCTGACCCCCGGCATGGTGGTGCGCCACCCTGAACAGCCGGACTGGGGCACCGGGCAGGTGCAATCCAACATCAACGGCCGCATCACGGTCAATTTCCGCGAGGCGGGCAAGGTCGTGATCGACGGCAACAGCGTCATGCTCATCCTTGTCTCCAGTTAAGGGCAGCTTGCAACTTACGGTAACGAAACATCTTTGTCAGTCAACCTCAATGCTATGCAGGGCAGGGTCCGGCGGCGATCGTTGCATTGGCCCGGCGCATTGCCTAGAAGGCGGCACGCTCTTGCAAAGGTCATGCCCCCAAAGATGCTCACCCCGTCCCCTTCCCTGACCGTTCGTATCGCGACGCAGCAGGCCGATGTGGTCGCAGCACAGCGTCTTCGGTATCAGGTATTCGTTAAGGAATTGGGTGGTGACGGCCCCATGGTGGATCATTCCGCCGGGATCGAGCGGGATGCCTTTGATCCGTCCTGCGACCATCTGGTGCTGGTCGATCCGGCGCGGCGCGAGGGCGACCATGTGATCGGGTCCTACCGCCTGATGCGGGGCGATCAGGCGGCGGCGTTGGGGCGGTTCTATTCCGAGGATGAATACGACCTTGCCCCGCTGCGCGCGACGGGGCGGCGGCTTCTCGAACTGGGGCGGTCCTGCCTGCATGTCGATTACCGCGGCGGGGCCGCGATGTATCATCTCTGGCACGGGCTGGCGGATTATGTCACCGCGCATGGGGTCGAGATCCTGTTCGGGGTGGCCTCGTTCCATGGCACTGACCCCGAGGCGCTGGCCTTGCCGCTGTCCTATCTCCACCACAACCACCTCGCGCCGCCTGACCTGCGGGTGCGCGCGCGGGTCCATGCGCGGATGGACCTGCTGCCGCGCGACCGGATCGACCGCAAGCGCGCGATGATCGAGACGCCGGCGCTGATCAAGGCCTATCTGCGGCTGGGCGGGCATGTGGGGGACGGGGCCTTTGTCGATCACCCGTTCAACACCACCGATGTCTGTCTGGTGATGGATACCGCGCGGATGAACGACAAGCAGCGCGACCTCTATACCCGGCCGCGCCGGACATGACACCGCGATGAGCCCCACCTGGCGGTCGAGCGATGAGCCGGCGATGCCGCCCGTGTCGCCGGCGGGTTGGCTGCGGGTCATGGTTCGCGGGCTTGTGCTGCTGGTGCTGCTGGGTGCTGGGCTGGTGGTGCTCGGGGGTGTCCGCCTGCCGGAGCGGCTGATCGTCGGGCCGCGCCGTCCGGTCAGCCCGCAGGTGGTGCGCGGGGTCAGCCGCGCGGCGCTCGCCATTATCGGCATCGGCTACCGAAAGACCGGCCAACCGCTGCGCGGGGCCGGGGCGATGGTGGCCAATCACAGCTCCTGGCTCGACATCTTCGCCTTGAACGCCGGGGGCCGGGTCTGTTTCGTCGCCAAGGCCGAGGTCGCAGGCTGGCCCGGCATCGGCTGGCTTGCGCGGGCGGCGGGCACCGTGTTCATCGCGCGCGACAGCCGGCAGGCGCGGGCGCATGTGGCGATCTTTCGGGCGCGACTTGCCGTGGGTGACCGGCTGCTCTTCTTTCCCGAGGGCACATCGACCGACGGGCAGCGGGTATTGCCGTTCAAGACCACGCTGTTCGAGGCCCTTCTCGACCCGGCCTTGCGCGACGGGTTGCAACTCCAGCCGGTCTCTGTCGTCTGGCGGGCACCGGCCGGGGCCGATGCACGTTTTTACGGCTGGTGGGGCGACATGGGCTTTGGTCCGCATCTGCTGGCCATGCTGGCCGCACCCCGGCACGGGACGGTGACGGTGGTCTACCATGCGCCGCTTTCGGTGGCGGCGCATCCCGGCCGCAAGCAACTGGCGGCGGCGGCAGAAGCAGCGGTGCGGGCGGGGATGACCGCGCGCGTCTAGCGCATTGCGGCTGCGAGTGCCTTGAGCGTGGCGGCGGCATCGTCCTGCGACCAGATCTCGTCCCCGATCCCGAAGAAATCGGTATGGGGGGCGAGGGCGCGGATCAGGTCAATGTCGAGCGCGCCTTCGGCCACCACCGGCACCTCGATCATCTCGGACCACCATTCAAACAGGTCACGCTCTGCCCGGCTGCCGTCGCCCAGCGGCGTCAGGCCCACGGGGCCAAAGCTGACGTAATCCGCCCCCATCTCGCCCGCCGTCATGCCGTCGTGGCGCGAGGTGCCGCAAAAGCTGCCGATGATCGCATCCTCGCCCAGATCTTTGCGCATCTTGCGCACCGAGCGGGCGCCATCGGTGAGGTGGACACCGTCGAGGCCCAGCCGTTCGACCAGCAGCATGTGGCTTTCGATCACCAGCGCAACGTCGCGGGCATGGGTGACCTCGCGCAGCGCATCGGCGGCGCGGGCAAACTGGTCTTCGTCGCGGCTGGCGAGGCTCAGGCGCAGACAGGCGATCGGGGTCGCGTCCAGGCAGGCGGCGAGCCGGTCGGGAAAGGTCGCCAGATCGAGCGTCGCGGGGGTGATGAGGTAAAGTTGCGGGCTGTCGTCGTTGTCTGTCATGGTCTTGTGTCCGTCCCTTGGTGGGCCCGCTATAGCGGGGAAAACGTTCGGAGACCATCGCCGGGTGGTGGGGGAGGAGCCTCCGGCGGGGATATTTTTGGCCAAAAGATGGGGGGGCGGCGCGCCTTGCTTGTCAGCGGGGGACGGCGCGGCTATCAGCGCGCCATGACTGACCCCGCGCCGCAGCCCGCCTTTGTCCTGATCCGACCGCAGATGGGCGAAAACATCGGCGCGGCCGCGCGCGCGATGTGGAACTTCGGGCTTGACCGGATGCGGATCGTGGCGCCGCGCGATGGCTGGCCCAATCCGCGCGCGGTGGCGATGGCCAGCGGGGCGGGGCGGCTGCTCGATACCGCGATGCTCTGCGCGGGGACCGGGGCGGCGGTGGCCGATTGCCACTATGTCTATGCCACCACCGCGCGGCCGCGCGATCTGACCAAGGCCGTGTTCACGCCGCAGGCTGCGATGGCGGATGCGCGCGCGCGCATCTTGCGCGGCGAGAGGGTCGCGATACTCTTTGGTCCCGAGCGCGCGGGGATGGAGAATGACGACATCGCGCGGGCCAATGCGATCATCTCGGTCCCGGTGAACCCGGAGTTTGCTTCGCTCAACCTGGGCCAATCTGTGCTGCTTTGTGCCTATGAGTGGATGCAGGCGGGCGTGGATGTGGCGCCTGTGCGCGACAGTCTGGCGGGCACAGAGCCCGCAGCGCAGGTCGAGGTCGAAGCGCTGATGGCGCATTACGAGGCGCGGCTGGGCGAAGCGGGGTTCTTTTTCCCCGACCACAAGGCGGCGAGCATGAAGCTCAACCTGCGCAACCTGTGGAGCCGGATGCCGCTGACGCGGGCCGATGTGCAGCTGTTCCACGGCATCCTGCGGCAGATGGTCCGCTGGGCCGGCAAGGGCTGACAGCAAGCCGCCGGCGGCTTGCCGCGCTGCATCGCGCGGCTTAGGTTGCGCCGCAGCAGAACGGAGGGTCGCATGGCCAGCAAACCACGCAGCATTTTCGAAGAGGTCGCCACCCCGCAGAAGGCGGTCGCGGCCCCCGGAGGGATCGACCGGGGCCGGCGCGATGCGCGGGGTGCGATCCGGGGCTGGCTGATGGTTCTCTTTGCGCTGGTGGTGTGCATGATCGCCGTGGGCGGCATGACGCGGCTGACAGATTCTGGCCTGTCGATCACCGAATGGAAGCCTGTCACCGGGGCGATCCCGCCGCTCAATGACGCCGCATGGGAGGCGGAGTTCGCCCGCTATCAGGCGACGCCGCAATTCGCGCTGATGAACCACCAGATGACGCTGGCCGAGTTCAAGCCGATCTACTGGTGGGAATGGGGGCACCGGCAGCTGGGCCGGATGATGGGGCTGATCTGGGCGGTGGGCTTCGTGTTCTTCTGGGCGTCGCGGCGCATTCCGGCGGGCTGGACCGGGCGGCTCTTGCTCGTGGGCGCGCTGGGGGGCATGCAGGGGGCGATCGGCTGGTGGATGGTGCATGGCGGGTTGCAGGAGGGGATGGTCTCGGTCCCGTCCTACCGGCTGGCCACGCATCTGGGGCTGGCCTTTGGCATTCTCGGGCTGATCGCCTGGTATGTGCTGCGGCTGGGCCGGCGCGAGGCCGACCTGCTGGTGGCGCGGCGGAGCGGCGAGCGGCGGCTGGCGGCGGGCGCGACGGGGCTGATGCATCTGGCGTTTCTCCAGATCATCCTTGGCGCGCTGGTGGCGGGGATCGACGCGGGACGTGCCTTTCCCACCTGGCCCTTGATGGGCGACGGGTTCTTGCCGCCCGATCCGTTCACGCGCAGCCCCTTGTGGCGCAACTTCTTCGAGGATGCGGGGCTGGTGCAGTTCATCCACCGGATGGTGGGCTATGCGCTGGCCGCGCTGGCCGTCGTCGTCTGGCTGCGCGCGCGCCGGTCGGCCAACAGGGCGACGCGCGGGGCGTTCCATGCGATGCTGGCGATGCTCGCCGTGCAGATCGCGCTGGGGATCTTCACCGCGCTTTATTCCGCGCCCTGGCAGATAGCTATTGTGCACCAGTTCGGCGCCGTGGTGATGTGGGTGTTGATCCTGCGCGGGCGGTTCCTTGCCCGCTATCCGCTGCCGCAATCCGTGAGGGGATGACACCATGACCGCCTATGCCGAGATGATGGATTTTCAGCGCGAGACCGAGGCGCTGGCGCAAATCGCGGGGCGGCTGGGCTGGGATCAGGAGACGATGATGCCGCGCGGCGCGGCCGGGCAGCGGGCCGAGGAGATTGCCGCGCTCGAAGGGGTGCTGCATGCGCGCCGCACCGATCCCCGGCTGGGCGACTGGCTGGACAAGGCGGTGTCGCTGGATGCGGTCGGCCATGCCAATATCCGGCTGATCCGGCGGTCCTATGACCGGGCGGTCAAGATCCCGTCGCATCTGGCGGCCGAGATCGCGCGCGTCACCTCGCTGGCGCAGGGCACCTGGGCGCAGGCGCGCGCGGATGAGGATGTCGCGGCCTTTCTGCCGGTGCTGGCGCAGGTGGTGAAGCTCAAGCGCGAGGAGGCGCGGGCGCTGGCACAAGGCGCAGACGCCTATGATGCCTTGCTGGATGATTACGAGCCCGGCGCCACCTCGGCGCAGCTTGCCGCCATGTTCGGCGCCTTGCGGCCGGGGCTGGTGGACCTGCGTGCCGCCGTGCTGGCCGCGCCGGCGCCGGCGCCGCTGAGCGGCACATTCGACGAGGCGGGGCAACTGGCGCTGTCGCAAAAGCTCGCGCTCGCCTTTGGCTATGACCTGAACAAGGGGCGCATCGACAAGGCGGTGCATCCGTTCTCGAGCGGGTCGGGCAGCGATGTGCGCATCACCACGCGCACCAACCCCGTCGATCCGTTCAACTGCTTCTATTCCACGATCCACGAGGTCGGCCATGCCACCTATGAGCAGAACATCGACGCCGCCTATGCGCTGACACCGCTGGGGTCGGGCGTGTCGATGGGCGTGCACGAGAGCCAGAGCCGCATCTACGAGAACCAGCTTGGCCGGTCGCGCGCCTTTACCGGCTGGCTCTATGGGCAGATGCGCGACACGTTCGGCGATTTCGGCATTGCAGATGAAGAGGCGTTCTACCGCACCGTCAATCATGTGGCGAATGGCTATATCCGCACCGAGGCGGACGAGGTGCAATATAATCTGCACGTGATGCTGCGCTTTGACCTCGAACAGGCGTTGATGCGCGGCGATCTGGCGGTGGGCGACCTCGAGGCTGCGTGGAATGACCGGTTCCTGGCCGATTTCGGCTTTGCGGTGGATCGTCCGTCGCATGGCGTCTTGCAGGATGTGCATTGGTCGGTGGGCCTGTTTGGCTATTTTCCGACCTACACGCTGGGCAATGTCTATGCGGGCTGCCTGCATCAGGCGTTGCGCGCGGCGATCCCCGATCTGGACGACGACCTGGCGCGGGGTGACACGGGGCGCGCGCGCGGCTGGCTCAGGGCGCATCTGCAGCAGCACGGCAGTCTTTACGAACCGCGGCAGGTGATCGCGCAGGCGGCCGGGATGGTGCCGGGCGAGGGGCCGCTTCTGGACTATCTCGAGGCCAAGTTCCGCGACCTCTATTCGCTCTGACGCCGGATCATGGAGCCGTTCGACATTGCGCGGGGGTGGGCGGTCTGGATGCTCGCCATCGGGCAGACGCTGGGATACGCCTGTCTTTACTACATCTTTGCGGCGCTGATCCTGTCCTGGCAGGCGGATCTGGGCTGGGACAAGGCCTCGCTCGCGCTGGGGCCGACGCTGGCGATCGTCATTTCGGCTGTGGCGGCGCCCTTTGCCGGGCGGATGGTGGACCGGGGTTGGGGGCCGGCGATGCTGGCGGGAGGCGCGGCGCTTGGCGCGCTGGCGCTGGTCTGGCTGTCGCGGGTCGGGAGCCTGCAGGGCTATCTGATCGGCTGGGCGGTGATCGGGGTGGCGCAGGCGGCCTGTCTTTATGAGGTCTGTTTCGCCTTTCTGATCCGCCGGTTGGGGCCGGTGGCGCGGGTCGCGATCATCCGGGTGACACTGGTGGCGGGCTTTGCCTCGACCCTTGCCTTTCCGGCGGGGGCCTGGCTCGCCGAGGGCTGGGGCTGGCGCGGTGCGGTGATGGTGGCGGCGGGAGCGATGGCGCTGATCGGGCCGCTGAACTGGCTTGCGGCCGGGATGATCCGCCGGCAAGGGCTGCCCCCGGTGACGCCCGACCATGCGGCGGACCGCGACGGGCTGCGGCTGGCATTGCGGCGGCGCGCGTTCTGGCTCTTGGCGAGTTGCTTTGCGCTGGTCAGCCTCAATCACTGGATGATCGTCAATTTTCTGGTGCCGATCTTTGTCGAACAGGGGGCGTCGCCGGCGCGCGCGGTGCTCGCGGCCTCGCTAGTGGGGCCGAGCCAGGTGGCCGGGCGGCTGGTGCTGATGCGCTATGAGACGCGGATCGGCACGGGGACGGCGACGCTGCTGACGGTCGGCGTCTCGGTGCTCGCGACGCTGGCGCTGGGGCTGTCAGGGCTGGCGCCGGGGTTGATCTTCGTCTTTGCGCTGGCGCAGGGGGCGGCGCTGGGGGTGCTCACGATCCTGCGGCCGGTGATGATTGCCGAGGCTCTTGGGCAGGCGGGGTATGGCGCGATCGCCGGGGTGATCCAGATCCCCGCGCTATTGGCCGGGGCGGTCGCACCGGTGCTGGGCGCGCTGGTGCTGTCGGGTCCGGGGCTCTGGGCGCTGCTGGTGCTGAGCCTGGCGCTGTCGCTTGCGGCCTTTGGTGCGATCCGTGCGATGGGGCGGCTTTAGCGCCGGTTGCGCGCGGGCGGTTTGAGTATTTGGGGCACAGAGAAGCCGGGGCGGGGTTATTGGACCCAGCCCGGGGCGCGTTTTTCGAGGAAGGCCGCGATGCCTTCGTCGGTGTCGGGATCGAGCATGTTGTGCACCATCACGGCGCCGGCATGGGCATAGGCGGCAGCGGTGTCCATCGCGGCCTGTTCGTAGAAGGCACGTTTGCCGATCCGCACGGCGGTGCCGAGCTTGGCCGCGACGGTGGCGGCGACCGCGCGCGTTTCGGCGGCGAGCTCTGAGGCGGGCACGGCGCGGTTGATCAGGCCGAGGCTCTGCGCGCGGGCGGCGTCGATGAAGGCGCCGGTTGTGAGCATCTCGAACGCCGGTTTCGGTGCGATGGCGCGGGTGAGGGCGACCATCGGGGTCGAGCAGAAGAGGCCGATGTTCACGCCGTTGACGCCGAAGCGGGTGTCGGAGGCCGCCAGGGCCATGTCGCAGGTCGCGACAAGCTGGCAGCCGGCGGCCGTGGCGATGCCATGCACCTGCGCGATGACCGGCTGCGGCAGCGCCTGCAGCGCCAGCATGACCTGCGTGCAGCGGTGAAAGAGGTCGGCGAAATAGGCCGCGCCCTTGTCCTCGGCATGCCGGCCCGCCTGCATCTCGTGCAGGTCGTGTCCGGCGCAGAAGGCGCGGCCGGCGCCCGACAGGATCACCACGCGGATGCTGTGGTCATCTGCCAGCGCGTCGCATTGGGCTTGCAGCGCGGCCAGCATCGCATCGCTGAGCGCGTTGAGTCTGTCCGGCGCGTTCAGGGTCAGGTGGGCGACGGGGCCGTCATCCTCGCGGATCAGAAGGGGCATTGCGGGGCGTGTCCTCTCGGGCTAGCGATGACGACAGGTTAGGGGCAGGGCGGGCAGAGGGGAAGCCATGACAGTGATGGACAAGGCCGCGCTGAGCGCATTCCTGCGGGATGAATTCCCCCAGGTGGCGGGTGATTTCCACATCGAGGCGGTGACCGATCATGCGTTGACGCTGCGGCTGCGGGTCGGGTCGCAGCACCTGCGACCGGGCGGCACGGTGTCGGGGCCGGCGATGTTCGGTCTGGCGGATGTGGCGGTCTATCTCGCGATCCTCGCGAGGATCGGGCCGCAGGCGCTTGCGGTCACGACCTCCTGTGCGATCGACTTCATGCGCAAGCCAAAGGCCGGGGTGGACCTGATCTGCGAGGCGCGCATTCTCAAGCTGGGGCGGCTTCTCGCGGTGGGGGATGCGCTGCTGTTCAGCGAAGGCGGTGCGGCGCCGGTGGCGCGGGCCTCGGTGACCTATGCGATCCCCCGCGAATGATGGGGTAAAATGATACCGTTTTTGCAAGCCATTGATTTGCATAGACTATATCTATCTCAGAGCGATTGACTGTGCGGGCGCGCCGTATATAACCCGTTCATCCGAGTGACGGGCCGCAGGTCGGCCCCCGAAACCATCTGGTGAGATATGAAAACCTTTTCTGCAACGCCTGCAGATATCGACAAGAAGTGGATCCTGATCGACGCCGAGGGCGTGGTTCTGGGCCGGCTTGCCTCGATCATCGCAATGCGCCTGCGCGGCAAGCACAAGGCGACCTTTACCCCGCACATGGACATGGGTGACAATGTCATCGTGATCAACGCCGAAAAGGTGCAGATCACCGGCAACAAGCGGTCCGAGAAGAACTACTGGCACACCGGCCATCCGGGCGGGATCAAGTTCCGCACCACCGGCGAGATCCTCGAGGGCAAGCACCCCGAGCGCGTCGTGATGCAGGCGGTCAAGCGGATGCTGCCGGGCAACCGGCTGAGCCGCCAGCAGATGACGCATCTGCGCGTCTTTGCGGGCACCGAACACGGGATGGAAGCGCAAAAGCCCGAAGTGCTCGATGTCGCCTCCATGAATGCCAAGAACACGAGGACCGCGTAATCATGGCCGATCAGATCAATTCTCTGGAAGAGCTGGGCGCCGTGGCCACCGCGACGCCCGTCGTGGTTGTCGCCCCGCGCGAGCCCAAGCGTGACAGCCTCGGCCGCAGCTATGCCACCGGCAAGCGCAAGGATGCGGTCGCCCGCGTCTGGATCCGCCCCGGGTCGGGCAAGGTCGTGGTCAATGGCAAGGAAATGGCGGTCTATTTCGCCCGCCCCGTGCTGCAGATGATCCTGCGCCAGCCCTTTACCGTGGCCGGTGTCACCGGTCAGTTCGACGTGTTCGCGACGGTGGCCGGTGGCGGCCTGTCGGGGCAGGCCGGCGCGGTCAAGCATGGCATCTCCAAGGCGCTGCAGCTTTACGATCCGACGCTGCGCGGCGCGCTCAAGGCGGCCGGTTTCCTCACCCGCGACAGCCGCGTGGTCGAGCGCAAGAAATACGGCAAGGCCAAGGCCCGCAAGAGCTTCCAGTTCTCCAAGCGCTGAGCCGTCAGGCCGCTGCAATTCGAAAGGCGACCCTTTGTGGGTCGCCTTTTTTTGTGGCTCAAGACCGGGGATTTGGCCCGATGCGGCTGATTTCCGATTGATCTTTGCCGAGGGCCGGTCAAGATCGCCCTCCAGTGACAATAGGGTGAAACGGGGCGCGATGGCCTGGGGCAGTAATCTCGACAGTGACGCCCGGCGCGGGCTCATGCTGGTGTCGCCACCCCTGGTCTATGCGGTGCTGCTGCTCGCGCTGCCGCTGGCGGCCATCGTGCTGTTCAGCTTCTGGTCGCAGGATTTCGTGACCGTCAACACGACCTTTACCCTCAACAACTACCAGCGGATCTGGAACGAGCCGATCTATGGCCTGCTGTTGCAGCGGTCGCTGTTCGTGTCGGGCGCGGTGACGCTGGTGACGGTGGTGCTGGCCTTTCCGGTGGCCTATTACATCTCGTTCCACGTGGACCCCAAGCGCAAGTCGCTGTGGCTGTTCCTGATCACCATCCCGTTCTGGACCTCCTACCTGATCCGGGTTTTCCTGTGGAAGGTGATCCTGGGCTACAACGGGGTGATCAACAGCGGGCTGCTGTCGGCCGGGGTGATCGACGAGCCGCTCACCTTTATCCTCTACAATATCAACGCGGTGATCATCACGCTGGCGCATGCCTTTGCGCCCTTTGCGGTGTTGCCGATCTTTGTCGCGCTGGAAAAGATCGACCGCTCGCTGCTCGAGGCGAGCCAGGATCTGGGCGAAGGCAAGGTGATGACCTTTTTCCGCGTGACCCTGCCGCAGGCGATGCCCGGCGTCGCGGCGGCGCTGGTGATCGTGTCGATCCCCACGGTGGGCGATTATGTCACGCCTGAGCTGATGGGCGGGGCGGGGGGCAAGCTGATTGCCAACATGATCCAGACGCAGTTCCTGCAGCTCAACAATGCGCCGCTCGGGGCGGCGATTGCGCTGGTGGCGATGGCGGCGGTGGTGACGGCCATTCTGGTCATCTATGCGCAGGGAAAGCTGCTGATCGCGGTCTATAGCGAGCTGAACGGGACGCGGCCGGTGTTCGATATCTTCATCCTCTGCGTGACGATGCTGTTCCTGCAAGTCCTGGTTGCCGCGGCGCTGCTGCGCACGCTGGGCGGAACGCTGGGCAGCGGGGTGGCGTTCTTTGTGGGCCTGGTGCTCTACAGCATCGCCATCCTGCTCCTGCTCAAGAACCGGAGGCGATAGGCGATGCGGATTTCGGTTCTAGGCATCTATGCCATTCTTTACCTGATCTTTCTCTATGCGCCGATCGTGCTCTTGCCGATCTTTGCCTTCAACGATGCCACGATCATCGCCTTTCCGCTGACCGGGTTCACGACAGGCTGGTTCGCGGAGCTTGCGACCAACACCGCGCTGCATGGCGCGGTGCGCAATTCGCTGTTCATCGCGCTGATGTCGGCGGTGATCGCCACCGGCCTCGGCACGATGGCGGCGCGGGCGGGGGCCACGGGCGAGTTTCCTTTCAAGCGGGGGATCATCGGCTTTATCATGCTGCCGCTGGTCCTGCCCGAGATCATCATCGCCGTGGCGCTCTTGGTGATCCTGGTGCAGATCCTGGGGATGAACCTGTCGAACTGGACGGTGATCGGCGCGCATGTGCTGATCTGCACGCCCTTTTCCATCGCCATCCTGAACGGCGCCTTCCAGAACCTCGACCCCTCGATGGAAGAGGCGGCGCTCGATCTGGGCGAGACGCGGCTTTCGGCCTTTCGGCTCGTGACGCTGCCGCTGGTCATGCCGGGGATCATCTCGTCGCTGCTGATTTCCTTCACCATCAGCCTGGATGAATTCATCATCGCGTTTTTCCTGACCGGGTCGAACCCGACGATGCCGGTCTATATCTGGGGCTTGCTGCGGTTCCCGGCCTCGCTGCCGGTGATCATGGCGCTGGGGACGATCCTCGTCACGCTCTCGATCATCCTTCTCACCATTGCCGAATATTTCCGCCGCAGGGGCAATGCCCGCGCCGGGATCAAGGATACCGGAGGCTTCCTGTGACCGCACTCATCCACCTTACCGGTGTGCAGAAATACTATGGCGATTACCATGCGCTGCGCGGCATCGATCTCGAGATCCGCAAGGGCGAGTTCTTTTCGCTGCTGGGGCCTTCGGGCTGTGGCAAGACCACGCTGTTGCGCACCATCGCAGGGTTCGAGACGGTGTCCTCGGGCACGCTGATGATCGACGGCAAGGACATGAAGGGGGTGCCCGCCAACCTGCGGCCCACCAATATGGTGTTCCAGTCCTATGCGATCTTTCCGCATCTGAGCGTGGGCGAGAATGTGGGCTTTGGCCTGCGCAAATACCCGATGACCAAGGATGAAAAGGCCCGCGCCGTAGGCGAGGCGCTCGAGATGGTGGGGCTGGGCGGCTATGGCGCACGCGCCGCGCATGCGCTGTCGGGCGGGCAGCGGCAGCGGGTGGCACTGGCGCGTGCGCTGATCCTCAAGCCCAAGGTGCTTCTGCTCGACGAGCCGCTCTCGGCGCTCGACAAGAAGATGCGCGAGCAGATGCAGGTTGAGCTGATCAAGCTGCAGCGGCAGGTGGGTATCACCTTCATCCTCGTCACCCACGACCAGGAAGAGGCGCTGGTCATGTCCGACCGGATCGCCGTCATGTTTGAGGGTGAGATCGGGCAATTGGCCGACCCCGAGACGCTTTACCGCCGCCCCAATTCGCGCCGGGTGGCGGAGTTTATCGGCAAGATGAACTTTCTGCCGGGGGAGGTCACGAAACTGGGCGAACGGATCACGGTCGAGGTGCCGGGGCTGGGGACCAGCGAGATCGGCAAGGAGCAGGCGCCGGGCGGTGCAAAGCTGGGGCGCAGCCTCATCGGCGTGCGGCCCGAGACGCTGGCGATCCAGTTCGAGGGCGAGGCGACCGACCGCCGTGTGGCCGATGCGACGGTGGACGAGGTCGTCTATTACGGCGACATGACCTATTATGACGTGCGCATCGCGGGGATCGAGAAGCCGCTCACGATCTCGATGAAGAACCTGATCGGGCGGCCGGTGCTTGATGTCGGCACGCGGACGCGGGTGATCTGGGACGAACGGTCGCTGGTGGTGCTGGCGCGCTGATCGTTTTGCCGGTCTCGGGTGGGGGGCGCAGAGCCTCCGGCGGGAGTATTTGGGCACAGCGAAGCCGGGGGCGCGTCAGGAAGCAGCGGGCTTGCTGTCGAGACCTGGTTGTCCGGGGCTATTTGTCGGGGGCGATCAGGCCGAGGCCGCGCAGGTAGATGCCGATCGCGGATTCGAGAAGGTCCTCGGGCGGAAAGGGCGAACGGGCGCCGGGCGTACCCCGCGCGAAAAGCTCGACCACACCATGAGAGAGTGCCCAGATATGGGCGGCGAACATTTGCGGCGGCGGGCGTTTGTCGGCGGGGATATGCTGGCTGAGCGCGTGGGCGGCTTTTTCCAGCACGCCCATGGCGCGGCTGGCGGCAAGGTTGAGCGCGGGCGTGCGTTGGACCGAAATGCCGCTTTCGAACATCGCGACGTAATGGCCGGGGTGGCGGCGTGCAAAGGCCAGATAGGCGCGCCCCGTCGCCTCGAATGAGGCCAGCGCCGATGGCTGGCCGGTGCCATAGGCATGCTCCATCAGGTCGCCAAAGATTTCGTAGCCTTGCAGCGCGGCCTCGGCGATCAAATCCTCGCGGCCCTCGAAATGGCGATAGACGGCGGCGGGGGTCACGCCGGCCTCGCGCGCGGCTTCGGAGAGGGTAAAGCCGGTGGGGCCTTTCTCTTCGATCAGATGCAGGCAGGCCACCACCAGCGCCTGGCGCAGATTGCCGTGGTGATAGCCCTGTTTGCCCACGTCAGAGACCGCGTGCCGCGTCGAAGGGGCCGGCGATCCTGGCGTCGATCTCGCCTACCGCCGCGACATCCTTGCGGGCATAGTCGAGCGCATGAAGAACGGTGCGCATCGCATTGATCCGCGTGCGTTTCTTGTCATCGCCGCGCAGCACGGTCCAGGGCGCGTGGGCGCTATGTGTCTGGCGCAGGGTCTCGTTGATGGCGGCGGTATAGGCGTCCCATTTCTTCAGCCCCTCGACGTCGATCCAGCTCAGCTTCCATTGCTTGAGCGGGTCTTTCTCGCGGGCGAGGAACCGTTCGAGCTGCGTGGCCTGGCCGACGTTGATCCACAGCTTGAAGAGCGTGATCCCCTCATCCGCCAGCAGCTTTTCGAACGGGTTGACCTGGGCAAAGAACTGCGCGCGCTGTTCAGGCGTGCAGAAGCCGAACACATGTTCGACCACGCCACGGTTATACCAGCTGCGGTCAAAGAAGGTGATCTCGCCCTTGCCGGGGAGTTCGGCGATGTAGCGTTGGAAATACCATTGCGCCGCCTCGGCCTCGGTCGGTTTGGGCAGGGCCACGATACGCGCGCCGCGCGGGTTGAGGTTGAGCGTCATCGCCTTGATCGCGCCGCCCTTGCCGGCCGCGTCGCGCCCTTCAAAGACGATGGCGATGCGTTGGCCGGTGTCCTTGACCCAGGCCTGCAGACGGACCATCTCGATCTGAAGCGCCTCCATCGCGGCCTCATAGGCCTTGGTATTCATCTCTTCGGGATAGGGGTATCGTGGGTTGAGCACGTCATCCTTGCCGGCCCCCTCGATCACATCGCGGATCGGCTTGGGCGCCTCGTCCTTGAAAAACTTGCTGATTGCGCCGTCGAATGGCAGGTCCATCGGATAGCTCCCTTGACTGATGGTCCCACTATGGGGATGCCTGCCGTTCAGCGCAATCCGGCCCGGGCGGCGGCACGGTCGATCGCGGCCACCACGGCGACCGGGTCGGCGTGATGCGGCATATGGCCGATGCCGGGCAAGATGGTGAGGTTTGCTTCGGGGATGATCTCGACCAGTCGGGCCGAGTGGATCGCCAGCGGGACGGTGTCATCGGCATCGCCATGCACGATCTCGACCGGCAGGCGCAGATCCCCGTAGCGGGCCGACATCGCGACGATATGCGGCAAGAGCCCGTTGACCTGCCGCGCATTGGCCCGCAGGCTGGCGCGGCGCAGGGTCAGGTCCGCGCCGATATAGGTGTCGTAGCCCTCGGGCGCAGGGTTGGGGGCAAAGACGGCGGCGATGCTGGCCTGCACACGGGCCTCGGGCACAAAGGCGGTGATCAGCGGTGTCACCAGCGCGCCGCCCAGCGCCGAGCCGTTGACGGTGTAATAGGCGCCCAGGCCCCCCGGCCAGGGCATGCTGACGCCGCCCACATCAATCAGCCCGGCGATATGGTCGGGATGGTCGAGCGCCCAGGCCAGCGCCACCGCATTGCCAAAGGAATGCCCCAGCACCAGCGGCCGGTCTGCGCCGAGTGCTGCGGCGGCGGCCTGCAGCAGGGCGGCCTGCTCGGCCGGGCTCTCGGCCTGCGACATGAACCAGCCGGCATAGCGGTCATCGCTGCGGTCGGTGTAGCCGAGGCCCGGCCGGTCGAAGATGATGACGCGGTAGCGCTCGGTGAGCCTGTCGAGCAGCGCAAAGCTCATGTCGCGGGTATTGCCGCCCGCGCCATGGATCAGCACGAGGTCGGGGCCGCTGCCCGCCACCACGGCATGCACGCGCCGCCCGCCCACCGTGACGAACTGCCCCTCGGGCGGGTAGAGCGCCACCGCCCGCGCCTCGCGCGCGCGCGCCAGCCGGTCCACCAGCAGGGCGCCGCCAGCGAGGGCGAAGAGGGCGAGCAGGGCGAGGATCTTAGCGGCCAATCGCGTTCAGGTCATAAGGGGTGGATTGGTAGATCTCGTTGATCCAGTTGCCATAAAGCAGATGCGCATGGCTGCGCCAGCGGTTGTGGGGCGGGCGCTGCGGGTCATCGTCGGGGTAATAGTTCTGCGGCACGTTGATCGGCGTGCCGGCTGCGATGTCGCGGTCGTATTCCTGCTTGAGCGTGTCGCTGTCATATTCGAAATGGTTGAAGATATAGAGCGCGCGATGCAGGTCATCCTCGACCAGACAGGGCCCCACCTCGGGCGAGCCGATCAGTGTGACGAGCCCCGGCGCGGCGTCGATCTCATCTGCGCGCATCTCGGTCCAGCGGCTCACGGGGATCACGAAATCATCCGAAAATCCGCGCAGAAAGGGCGAGGCGGGGCGCAGGCTGGTATGGCGGAAACAGCCAAAGGCCTTGGCCGGAAGGATGTGTTTTCTGATCCCGTGGAAATAGTTGATCATCGCCATCCCGCCCCAGCAGACGCCAAAGGTCGAATGGACATGGCTCTGCGTCCAGTCGAACACCTGCGTAAGCTCGTCCCAATAGGTCACCTCCTCGAAGGGCAGGTGTTCGATCGGGGCGCCGGTGATGATGAGCCCGTCGAACTTTTCCTCGCGCACCTCGGAAAAGGGGCGGTAGAACTCGGCCATATGCTCGGCGGCGGTGTTGCGCGTCTGGTGCGCGGACATGCGGATCAGCGACAGCTCGATCTGCAACGGCGTGGCGCCGATCAGCCGCGCGAACTGGTTCTCGGTCTGGATCTTCTTGGGCATCAGGTTCAGCAGGCCGATGCGCAACGGCCGGATATCCTGCCGCGCCGCCTGATCGTCCGACATGACCATGACCCCCTCGCGGGTGAGGACGTCATAGGCGGGGAGCGAGGCGGGCAGCTTGATCGGCATCAGGAAACCTGTGTTGAGCGAACCTGAGAGATAGGCCCATCAGCCCCGCATCTCAACCCCGTGCCGGTCCAGGAGCCGCGCGACAAGGTCGATGAACCCTGCGGCGTCGCCGACCTGCGCGATCTCTTCGGCCGCCACCCGCAGCCCCCAGCGCCGTGCCATGGCGCTGTAGCGCGGCTGGCGGTGTGCAAGCGCCTGCGCATAGGTCCAGCGGATAAAGGCATCGGGGTCCACATCGGCCTCGGCGCAGCCATGCAGCGCGAGATACTCCGCCCAGACCCGGGCCAGAAAGGCGGGCTGGTAGGCCATCGGCTTGGGCGCCTTGTCGAACCGGCGGATCAATTCGGCCGTATGGGCCTGCGAGCCCTCAATCCAGATCATCAGGCACTGCGCCGAGAGCGCGGTCATCAGCGGATCGGCAGGGTCATCGGGGTCCACCCATTCGCAGATCGACCCGCCGGTGTCGCAGATGAAATGCGGATAGCCATAAAGCGCCTGCGCACGGCCGATGAAATGGCCGGTATCCATCAGCGCGGCAATTTCGGCATGGCGGAATTCGTCCTGCCTGCGGGTATATTCGGCAAAGGGCAGGCCGCCGCGCGCAGGACTGCCCGGCTTGCCGATATAGGTCGAGACGGGCGACAGGTTGTCGAATGTGATATTGGTGCCGAGGTAGATCGAATCCGACAAAAGCAGGTCGCGCAGGAACGGCACCTTCATCGCCTCGCGCTTGGCATTGTCGGCGATCAGCTCGCCCAGATAGCGGGTGCCGATCCGGTAATCGACAGAATAGTGGAACCAGTCCCCATGCCGGCGCAACAAGGTCGAGACATGGGTCTTGCCCAGCCCCGACATGCCGAAAAACAGCACGGATTTGCGCGGCGCCGCGCGCCATTGTCCTGAGGATGCGTAGATCATGGGCCTTTGCCTAGCCGCGCCGCGCGGTCTGCGCCAGCGCTTTTCGCGGCGACCGATGTCCGCGCGCGACATGCAGGCTTCTCTGTGCCCCAAATACTCCCGCCGGAGGCCTCCGCACCCGCCACCCGCGCAACAGACAAACGGGGCGCCGTCGCCCGGACAACGCCCCGCCACATGCTGTCGAACCGCTCAGAAGCTCGTGGTGAACTGCAGGCCAAAGGCCGTGGCGGTATTGCCGGTGAATTCGGCGCCGTCCACGCCCGCCAGCGTCGGATGCTCTGTCGTCGCATCGCCCAGCCAGATCTGGCGCACTCCGGCCGTGACCTTGAAGCCTTCGCCGGTATAGGTCGCGCCGAGCCCGAGGCTCACTTGCCCGTCCACCGGCGCGAGATCGCCCGCAAAGCCGCCCTGCGGCGCCTCGTAGCCCACGGTCAGCGCGCCCGACCACTGGTCATTGAACCGCCGCCCGACCCCGATCGAATAGCTGATCGTATCGTCGTCATAGCTTTGCAGCGACCCGCGCCCCAGCCCCGCATGGACCGGCGGCGCATAGTCAAAGGCGGTCCATTGCGCCCAGCGGATCGAGCCGAACACCAGCGTGTTGGCCGCAACACCGGTCTGGAAGTCGAGGTTGATCGACTGCGGTGTATCGACCGAGGTCGTGGCCGTGGTGCCCGCACAGAAGGCCAGCGGGGCCGCACAGGTCTCGGTTCCCACGATGTCATGGGTGATGGCCGAATTGTAGGTCAGCGCCACGCGCAGCGCGATGTCCGGCCGCTCATAGGCCGCGCCGACAAGATAGCCGGTGGCCGAGGAAGCCTCGGTCGTCAGATCATAGCCCGCAACGCGCGGCTTGGAGACAGCGGCGTTGACCGTCTGGTAGCGCACACCGCCGTGCACGCTGAAATTCTCGTTGAGCCGGTAGCGCAGCACGCCGGTCAGCGCGGTGCTTTCCACAACCGCGACCGAACCCGCAGCGTAATAGGCGGCGGCCGGGTCATAATCCACATTCGCGCCAAAGGGCTGATCATAGAGCAGCGCGACCGAAAACTGGTCATTGATGTCGTATTTGATCCCGAACCCAAGCTGCGTATAGGACGCGGCCATGTTGCCCGACCCGCCCGTGCCCAGCCCCGGCCCGACCGACACGCCCGAAACGCTGGGCGTGACCGAGCTGAAGGTGAACTGGATCGCGTTGCCCTCCTCGAAGATCAGGCCGATCGGCTGGCCGGACCGGTCGAGCCCACCTGCGTGAGCCAGGGTCGTGCCGAGCATGAGCGCTGCACCGGCCGTCAAGACTTTGTTCATCATTTTCCTCATCCCTGTCGTGTTCGTGAACGTTTGTTATGCACGATCTTATGGAAGCTGCTCCATTTGGGTCAATTCTTGACGCAACGTCAGGGAGAGTTGTCGTCGCTACGTAACAATATTGTCTTAACCGGCGCGAGTTCTTTTCAGATTGATGGCATTGGCCACGAGGATCAGCGCTGCACCGATCACGAGATAGCCATCGACCGCCTCGTCATAGACCAGCCATCCCAGCACCGCGATGGCGGGCAGGCGCAGGAAATCGACCGGCATGGCAACCGTTGCGGGTGCCAGCGACAGAGCGCGGGTCAGCGCGAAATGCGCGACCATCCCGGCCAGTCCGATCAGCAGCAGCCAGGGCCCGCTGGTTGCATCGGGCAGGGCGATGTCGCCGTCCCGGCCTGCAAGCCCCAGCGCGAACACCGCCTGCATCACGGTCAGCCAGAACAGGATGACGGTCATCGGTTCGACCCGCGTCAGCTGTTTGGTCAGTATCGCGGACAGCGCGAAACCCACCGCGCAGAGCGCCGCGGCAATCAGGCCGGGGCTGAGGTTCGCGGGGTCGGGGCGCGCGACGATCAGGATGCCGACAAAACCCAGCGCGGCGGCGAGCGCGCCCTTGCCCGTCAGCTTTTCACCCAGCATCAGCGGCGACAGCAGGATCACCCAGACCGGCGTGGTGAATTCGAGCGCAAAGACCTGCGCGAGCGGGATCACGGTCAGCGCGTAGAACCACAGGTTCTGCCCGGCGAAATGCGCGACATTGCGTGTCAGGTGCAGCCGCATCCGCCGCAGACCGATCTGGTGCAGCGTGCCTGCCCAGCCTCCGACCGCCAGCACCACCGCAACCCCGATCAGCGAGCGGTAGAGCATGATCTCGAACGTGTCATGTGCGGGCGCCACGGCCCGGCCCGCCACGGCCATCGACATGAAGGCGACAATCGCCAGCAGCATCCAGAGTGCTGCGGCAAGCGGACGATAGGGCTGGGTCATGCCGGCCTTGCGGGGCGGTCAGATCTTTCTATTCCCACTCGATCGTTCCCGGCGGTTTCGAGGTGATGTCATAGGTGCAGCGGTTGATCCCCGGCACCTCGTTGATGATCCGCGTCGCGGTCTCGCCCAGAAAGTCGTGGGTGAAGGGGTAGTAGTCGGCGGTCATCCCGTCGACGCTCGTCACCGCACGCAGCGCACAGGCAAAGTCATAGGTCCGCCCGTCGCCCATCACGCCCACGGTGCGCACCGGCAGGATCGCGACAAAGGCCTGCCAGATCTCGTCGTAAAGCCCATGCTTGCGGATCTGGTCGATGAATACGGCATCGGCCTTGCGCAGGATGGCGAGCTTTTCGCGGGTGATCTCGCCCGGGCAGCGGATCGCGAGGCCGGGACCGGGGAAGGGGTGGCGCCCGATGAAGGAGGCGGGCAGGCCCAGCTCGCGCCCCAGCGCGCGCACCTCGTCCTTGAACAGCTCGCGCAACGGCTCGACCAGCTGCAGGCCCATCTTTTCAGGCAGGCCGCCGACGTTGTGGTGACTCTTGATCGTTACCGACGGCCCGCCCGAAAAGCTCACCGATTCGATCACGTCGGGATAAAGCGTGCCCTGCGCGAGGAATTTGGCCCCCCCCACGGCGGTCGCATGTTTCTGGAACACGTCGATGAAGAGACGCCCGATGGTCTTGCGCTTGACCTCGGGGTCGCTGACCCCGTCGAGCGCATCGAGAAAGAGCGCGCTTTCGTCCGCATGGATCAGCGGCATGTTGTAATGGTCGCGGAACATGGTGACGACCTGCGCGGCCTCACCCTCGCGCAGCAGACCGTGATCGACAAAGACGCAGGTGAGCTGGTCGCCGATCGCCTCGTGGATCAGCACCGCCGCGACCGAGCTGTCCACCCCGCCCGAGAGCCCGCAGATCACCTTGGCGTCGCCCACCTGCGCGCGGATCTTGCGGATCGCCTCCTCGCGGTAGGCGCCCATCGTCCAGTCGCCGGCAAAGCCCGCCAGCCGCACGAAATTGGCGTAAAGCTGCGCGCCACGGGGGGTGTGGTGCACCTCGGGGTGGAACTGCACGGCATAAAAGCGGCGCGCGGGGTCAGCGGTAATGGCAAAGGGCGCGTTGGGCGAGGTGCCATAGACGGAAAAGCCCGGCGCGATGGCGCTGACATGGTCGCCATGCGACATCCACACCTGCTCGGGCCCCGCGTCGAACCAGCCCTCGAGCAGATCGAGACCGCCAGCCGCGGGGGTGACATAGGCGCGGCCGAATTCGGCGGTGCCATGCCCGCGCTCGACCTTGCCACCAAGGCAATGCATCATCACCTGCTGGCCGTAGCAGATCCCCAGCAGCGGGACGCCCAGCGTAAATACCGCAGCCGGCGGCATCGGCGCGCCCTCGGCAAAGACCGACGACGGCCCGCCCGACAGGATCACCGCCTTTGGCGCAAAGGCCGCGAGAAAGGCGTCGTCCACCTTGTTGAACGGATGGATCTCGCAATAGACGTTGAGCTCGCGCAGGCGGCGCGCGATCAGCTGCGTGACTTGCGAGCCGAAGTCGATGATGAGAAGGCGGTCATGGTGTATCATGCCAAGGGGATAGGGCCGCTCCGGATGGCGCGCAAGGGTGGGGCGGGATGAAAAAATCTTCGTACGAAGATTTTTCGGAAAAATCTTCGTACGAAGATTTTTGGCCTGGCCGCCAGCTGCGTCCCGATCCGATGTCGCTTTCGCCTCGCAAGGGGCGTTTTTCCGACGACGCCCCCCCTCCGCAACGCTAGGAGTATCGGACAAGCAGAACCGGAGGCGTCGCCATGTCAGATCTAGCAGAAGCAGGGGCCGGCCGGCGCGCGCGGGGTGGTGGCGGTGCGGCCCGGCGGGCCGAGCGCACGGCGGTCAGCGTCGAGACCGCGCGCTATATCGCGCGCAACATCCCCAATTTCGAGATCCTGACCGAAGAGGCGCTCTGCATCATCGAGGAGAACGCCGAGCGCGTTCTGGAAGAGATCGGCGTCAATTTCGTGGACAACCCCGCAGCGCTGGCCCTCTGGCGGCAGGCGGGCGCGGATGTTCAGGGCGAACGGGTGCGCATGCCCCGTGGGCTGGCGCGCGGGCTCTGCCGCACGGCGCCCGCGACATTCACCCAGCACGCCCGCAATCCGGAGCGCAATGTGGTGATCGGCGGGCGCAACCTCGTGCTTGCCCCGGTCTATGGCCCACCGTTCGTGCGCACGGCGGCCGGTGGCCGGCGCTATGCCACGCTCGACGATTTCCGCAATTTCGTGCGCCTCGGCTATATGTCGAAATGGCTGCACCATTCGGGCGGCACCGTCTGCGAGCCGACCGACGTGCCGGTGAACAAGCGCCACCTCGACATGCTGCTCGCGCATATGGAGCTCAGCGACAAGCCCTACATGGGGTCGGTCACGGAGCCTTCGCGCGCGCAGGATTCGGTCGATATGTCCGGGATCCTCTTTGGCGCGGATTTCGTGCGCGACAATACGGTGATGACCTCGCTCATCAACATCAACTCGCCGCTCACCTTTGACGCGACCATGATGGGCGCGCTTGAGGTTTATGCCCGCCACATGCAGGCGGCGATCATCAGCCCCTTCATCGTCGGCGGCGCGATGGCGCCGGTGAGCGTGGCCGGCACATTGACGCAGGTCTTGGCCGAGGTGATGGCGGGCGTCGCCTACAGCCAGTTGATCCGCGCCGGTGCACCCGTGATCTTCGGCGCCTTTGTCACCTCGATCGACATGAATTCCGGCGCGCCCACCTTCGGCACGCCCGAGGCCGCGCATATCACCTATGGCGCGGGGCAGTTGGCGCGGCGCATGGGCCTGCCGTTCCGGTCGTCGGGCGCGTTTTGCGGGTCCAAACTGCCCGATGCGCAGGCCGCATATGAAAGCGCCAACAGCCTGAACATGGGGCTCTTGTCGGGCGTCAACTTCATGCTGCACGCTTGTGGTTGGCTCGAGGGCGGGCTGGTGGCGAGTTTCGAGAAATTCGTGATGGACGCCGACCAGCTCGGCACGCTGCACCATCTCGCGCGCGGCGTGGACATGTCGGAAAACGGCCAGGCGATGGGCGCCATCGCCGAGGTCGGGCCCGGCGGGCACTACCTTGGCTGCGCGCATACCCAGGCCAATTTCAAGGACGCCTTCTGGCGCTCGGACCTGTTCGACTACAAGCCCTTCGAGACCTGGGACGAAGAGGGCGCGCGCGACACGCAGGCGCTGGCCGCGATCCGGGTGCAGCGGATGCTGGAGACCTACCGGCAACCCGCGCTCGACCCGGCCATTTCCGAGGCGCTGCATGCCTTTGTCGCAAGTCGCAAGGCGGCCGAACCCGACAGCTTCATGTAGTCCTCAGCCATCCCGGGTGATGGCGCGCAGCAGGCGCGCCTCGCCCATCACGGCGATCAGCACCTCGACATGGCGCGCGACGGAATAGTCGGCCGCCTGGGCCACGCGGCGGTCGTTGAGGTCTGCCTCGATGTCGAGCAGGCGCATGATCGCCGGGCCCGAGCGCGGCATCGCGACGCAATGCAGCAGGCGCGGCAGCGTCGCGCTGCGCGAATAGTCATCGACGCCAAAGCGCGCGGCCCGCACCAGAAGTTGCGGCCGCCGCAGGCTTCCCACCAGTCCCAGAATATCCAGCATGATCGTCCCCTTGTCCTGATCGCGCGGCCGGACGGACCCGTTTGTGCCACTGTCTTGCCGCAATGTCGCCACATTTGCACAACCTGCAATTGTGTTGCGTCCTGTGGACAAGTTGAGAACGCTGCCTTTTGCCATTGTTCATGTTTTGGCAACAATCATGGATAAAGCGGTGGATATTAACATTTGAGTAATAGATGCAACTTTAGGTTGTGATCGCTTGGTGGCGCAGACTGGCTTGGGAAGGCCGTGATCTTGGGAAAGACGTCAAAATGAACAGAGCGACTGCGGGTCGCCGCGGGGCCTTGCCGGACTGGGTGCCGGAGGCCGCGCGCCATTATCTCGAACATACCGAAAACGGCGTGGCCATCCGCGCCCTGGCACGGCGCGAACAGGTCCATGCCTCGACCATCCTGCGACAGGTGCGCCGCTATGAGGGGCTGCGCGATGATCCGTTGGTGGATGAGGCGTTGCGCCAACTCTCGCGGTGCTTGTCGCCACAGTCCGAACCCGCAGATCAGGAGGTCATCGCGATGCCCACAGACCCCAGCCGGCGCCCCGTCCAACGTGCTATTCCCCCGCAGCGGCCCGAAGAAACCCCGCCCAGCGAGGCGCATATCGACCGCGAGGCATTGCGCGTCCTGCGCCGGCTGACAGAGACGGGGGCGGTGCTGGCCGTCGCGCGCGAGATGGAAATGGGCGTCGTGGTACGCGACGGCCCCGATGGCGCGGCGCAGCGCACCGCCGTTGTGACGCGGGACATCGCGCAGGCGATGGCGCTGCGCGACTGGATCGGCTGCGCCGATCCGACCGCACGGATTGCGCGCTACCACATCACCAGTGCGGGGCGCGCCGCGCTCAAGCGGCTGATGGCGCAGGCCGAGAACCGCGCGCAGGGGATGAGGGCAGAGGGATTTGCCGAGGATCAGAGCGTCTTTGCCGCGCAGCACCGCGACATGGGCGGGCGTGAGGTGCTCGAGGACGGGCTGTTGCGGCACATGCGCGCCAATATGGCGGAAAGCCCGCTCGCCGGACTCGCCCGGCGCAAGGACCGCGACGGCAACCCGTTTCTCGCACGCGATCTGGTGGCGGCAGGCGAGCGGCTGCGCGAGGATTTCGAGTTGTCGCACCTTGGGCCGCGGGTCACGCAGGACTGGGACGGGTTCCTCACCGGCCGCATCCGCACCACGGGCGAGACGGCAGGTGGCGGCGGGGGCGGCGCCGAGGCGGCGCGGCGCAGGGTGGCGGCGGCGCTTGCCGATCTGGGGCCGGGTCTGGGGGATGTGGTGCTGCGCTGCTGCTGCTTTCTCGAAGGGATGGAGGTGCTCGAGCAACGGATGGGCTGGTCGGCGCGTTCGGGCAAGATCGTGCTGCGCATCGCCTTGCAGCGGCTCAAACGGCATTATGAGGAAACGCAGGGCAAGTTCGGGCCCAAGATCGGCTGAGGCGCCTGTGGCCGCGGGCGAGGGGGCTGTCTGCCCCCGCGCGCGTGCCGCGCGCCCCCCGAGGATATTTGCGGCCAAAAGATGAAGCCGGGGGACGGCGCGCGCCCCCCGGCCGGGCCATCAGGCGGCGCGGGTCAGACCGGCCGCAAAGAGGACACCTGCCAGCGCGCCGCCGGCGAGCGGGGCCAGGATGAACACCCAGAGATCGGCCAGCGCCTTGCCGCCCACCAACAGGGCCGGGCCGGCAGAGCGGGCGGGGTTGACCGAGACGCCGGTGATGGTGATGCCCACGAGGTGGATCGCGGCGAGCGTCAGGCCGATGGCGAGACCCGCCATGGCGGCGGGCGCCTTGGCCTGTGTCGCGCCCAGGATCACGGTGACGAAGAGGAAGGTGGCGACCGTCTCGAACAGCAGCGCGGCCGTGAGGCTGTATTCGCCCAGATAGCCTGCGCCATAGCCGTTCTGGCCCAGACCGTTGGTGGCGAGGCTGTAGTCGGCGCGGCCCTGTGCGATCAGCATGATCACCAGCGCGGCGAGGATCGCGCCCAGCACCTGCGCGATGGCATAGCCGATGAAATCGGCCAGGCCCATGCGCCCGGCCGTCAGCATCCCCAGCGAAACCGCTGGGTTGAGATGCGCGCCCGAGATATGGCCCAGCGAATAGGCGGCGGCCACGATCGCGAGGCCGAAGGCCAGCGAGATGCCGAGCATCCCGATTTCGGCGCCCATGAACACCGCTGACCCGCAGCCGAAGAACACGAGGATGAAGGTGCCGAGCACCTCTGCGAGAAGTTTCTTTGTCATCTGTCTGTCTGTCCCATTTGTTGATCCGGGCTCCACGTGTCCCGCCCGGCGCATGGCTGGTCTGACGGACTGGCGGTTGTGCCTCAGGCGCTCTAGTATCAAGGTCGGACCGATCGAAATCATGGGAAAAATCCGTGCGCGACATCAAGATCCCCGACCAGCGTCACCCTGAAAAGGCGCATCGCCCCGATAATGCACAGCCGAAAAAGCCCGACTGGATCCGGGTCAAGGCGCCCAATTCCGAGGGCTACAAGGTCACGCGCGACATCATGCGCGCACATCGGCTGGTCACGGTCTGCGAAGAGGCGGGCTGCCCCAATGTCGGCGAATGCTGGAGCCAGGGCCATGCCACCATGATGATCATGGGCGAAGTCTGCACGCGGGCCTGTTCGTTCTGCAATATCGCGACCGGCAAGCCGCCCGAGGCGCTCGACGCGTTCGAGCCGGGGCGGGTGGCGGATGCGGTGAAAAAGCTGGGGCTGCGCCATGTCGTCATCACCTCGGTGGACCGCGACGATGTGGAGGACGGTGGCGCCGCGCATTTCGCCCAGACCATCCGCGCGATCCGCAAGCAGGCGCCGGGCACCACGATCGAGATCCTGACGCCGGATTTCCTGCGCTGCGACCCCGCCGTGCTCGACATCGTGGTCGCGGCGAAACCCGATGTGTTCAACCACAACCTCGAGACCGTGCCGGGGCTTTACCCCGAGGTGCGGCCGGGGGCGCGCTATTTCCATTCCTTGCGGCTCTTGCAGCGGGTCAAGGAGATCGACCCCGCGATGTTCACCAAATCGGGGATCATGGTGGGCCTCGGCGAGGACCGGCAGGCGGTGATGCAGGTGATGGACGACATGCGCGCGGCGGACATCGATTTTCTGACCATCGGACAATATCTGCAACCGACGCCCAAGCATCACCGGGTGGACCGGTTCGTCACACCCGAGGAGTTTGCCGCCTATGAAAAGGCCGCCTATGGCAAGGGGTTCCTGATGGTGTCGGCCACGCCGCTCACCCGGTCGTCCTACCATGCTGGCGATGACTTTGCCCGGTTGCGCGCCGCACGGATGGAGAAGCTGGGGCGCGCATGACGCCACCGGTCAGCCGCCCGAGGCGGGCACGATCTTGAGATAGGCGGCGATCGCCGCGCGATCCGCATCCGTGAGGCGCGCGGTATTGCGCACCACCTCGGCCATCTCGCCGCCGGCGGTGTCGAAGTCGGGGGTGAAACCGCTCTTGAGGTATTCGGCGATGCCGGCTTCGGTCCATTGCAGGCGGCCCGGCGTGATGTCGGGGATGCGCCCCTCGCCCGAGGGATTCGGCGCACCTGCGAGCCAGCGCGTCCGGTCGAGCCCACCCAAAGCGTTGCGCGGCGTGTGGCATTCGCCGCAATGGCCCAGCGCCTCGGCCAGATAGCGGCCGCGCGCCTGCTGCGGGGTCAGGGCGCCGGTCACGACAAAGGCGTCGCTGCGGAAAAGCACCTTCCACAGGCCCACGGCGCGGCGGATGTTGAAGGG
>JAACUH010000011.1 GCA_009993005.1 Rhodobacterales bacterium | reverse complement strand
GGCCTATTCGCAGGCGGTTCTGCGGACATGGTTTGCGGAACCCGCAGGGTGGATGGCCGCGCGGATCGCGGCGCACCAGGCCATCCGCGACGATGTCCTGCGGCTTTTCCGGGGCATTGACAGCTGTCGCATCCGGACGCCGGACGCCGGCAGCTATCTTTTTCCCGAACTGCCGGCCTTGCGGATTGCCCCCGCCGATTTCGTCACGGCGCTGCGCGAGCAGGCTGGTGTGGTCGTGACCCCCGGAACCGAATTCAGCCCCCACGCCGGGCGCAACATCCGGCTGAACTTCTCGCAGGACCGCGAGGCGACCGCCGCCGCCGTCACCCGAATCGCGGCCCTGGTGGAAAGATACCGCGCTTGACCGGGGCGGCCATCGAGGATCCACCGATCCCGCAAGGGGACTATGTCGCCGCAAGACGGCATGGGAGCACGGTTTATTCGGCGGGTATGACGCCGCGTCGAGCCGGCGTCATGCAGTTTACCGGGCCGGTGAGACGCGATGACATCGGTGCGGCGCGCGCGGCTGCGCGCCTGGCCTGCGCCAACGCCCTGCGCGCCGTCGAGGCGACGCTGGACGGCGGCGAGGCCATCGCCTCCATCCTGACCATGACGGTCTATGTCGTGGCCGAGACGGGGTTCACCGAGCACAGCAAGGTCGCCGATTTCGCGTCAGAGTTCCTGCGCGAAGAACTGGAGGACCGCGGCTTGTGCAGCCGTTGCGCCATCGGAGTCGCCAATCTGCCCGGCGGCGCGATGGTAGAAATACAGATCGTCGCGTCAGTCGCATGACCGAGCCGCGGCGCACCAAGACCGAGAACGACAATTCGGCGCAAAGCAAAGACCATAACGAAACGATCAAACCATAGGGAGACCACAACCATGACGATCTTCAAGCGACTGACCCTTCCGGTAGCCATGGCGACCGCCATTCTGGCCGGCGCCGCACATGCGGATCAATTCATCACTATCGGGACGGGAGGCGTCACCGGCGCCTATTACCCCGCAGGCGGCGCCATCTGCCGACTGGTCAACCAGAACCGCAAGGAACACGGTATCCGCTGTTCGGTCGAATCCACCGGTGGGTCGATCTATAACATCAACACGATCCGCGAAGGCGAACTGCAATTCGGCATCGCGCAATCGGACTCGCAATACCACGCGCTGAACGGAACGGACAAATTCGCCGAGACCGGCCCCTACGAGGGGTTGCGCTCGGTGCTGGCGCTGCATCCCGAGGCCTTTACCGTGGTGGCGCGCGCCGATTCCGGGATAACAAAGCTGGCCGATCTGGTGGGCAAGCGCGTCAACCTTGGTCCGCTCGGGTCCGGCACCCGCACCAACATGGAAATGCTGATGACCGAAATGGGCTGGACCAACGCCACCTTCGCGCTCGCGACCGAACTGAAGGTTGCCGAGCAATCCGCCGCCCTGTGTGACAACCAGATCGACGCCTTCGTGATGACCACCGGCCATCCCGCCGGCACATTGTCGGAAGCTACGTCAACCTGTGACGCGGTCATGGTCGAGATCAAGAACGACGCGGTGGATCGTCTGATCGCCGAAAACAGCTTCTTCAGTTCGGCCGTCATCAAGGGGGGCATGTACAAGGGATCTGACAAGGATGTTGAAACCTTCGGCGTTGTCGCGACGGTGGTGACGTCGGCGGATGTGTCCGAAGAGGCGGTTTACATTCTCGTGAAGGCGATCTTCGACAACATCGATACGTTCCGCGGCTTTCACCCTGCCTTTGCCAATCTCGAAACGGAAAAGATGATCTCGGCAGGCCTGACCGCACCGCTGCACCCCGGCGCCGTGAAATACTACAAGGAACGTGGTTGGCTGAAGTAGCCGCGCCCTGTCGCGTCACACCGGGCGCCTGATCATGGTCCCCGGCCATCCGACCCCTCCGGAACGATCATCCGCCGATCAGTGTGAAAACGGTAAGCACTTGGAAAACTTCAAGAAACAGTCCTTCACCGAGGCGGATATCGAGAATATCGTTGCCGCATCCGACAGCGGCGCGCGCATGACGCGCGGTGGCGTCGGCCTGTTCGTGGCTGCGGTGGCGCTGGGCTGGTCGCTGTATCAGATTGTTCTGGCCAGCCCCTGGGCGCCATATCTGCTGACCTCTGACCTCATCAACAATTCGCGCCAGATTCACCTGGCCTTTGCGATGTTCCTGTCGGCCATGGCCTATCCGCTGTGGCGGTCGGCGCCGCGCCACAAGGTGCCAGCCTATGATTGGGTGCTGGCCATCGCAGGCGCGTCCTGCGCCCTTTACGGCTACTTCTTCTATGGCAAGATCGCAGGCACCGGGGGCGTTGCAGACCAGACCGACGCCGGTTTTGCGCTTGCCGGTCTCGTGCTGCTGTTAATCGCGGCCTACCGGACCCTTGGCTCGGTGATGGTGGCGCTTGCTGTGGCCTTTCTGCTGTATGTCTTCTTTGGCGCCTCCGACCTCGTGCCCGACCAGATCCGCTGGGCCGGGGCCAGCGTTCGCAAGGCCATGTCCCACATGTGGATCACGCCTGAGGGCGTCTTTGGCATCGCGCTCGGGGTCTCGACGAAATTCGTCTTTCTTTTCGTGCTGTTCGGCGCCCTGCTCGACAAGGCCGGCGCCGGGAACTACTTCATCAAGATGGCTTTCGGCGCCCTGGGGCATCTGCGCGGCGGTCCGGCAAAGGCGGCCGTGGTCGGATCGGCGGCGACGGGCCTTATTTCCGGCTCATCGGTGGCAAATGTCGTCACGACCGGCACGTTCACCATCCCCTTGATGAAACGGGTCGGGTTTTCCGCCGAGAAGGCAGGTGCGGTTGAGGTCGCGTCCTCGGTGAACGGTCAGATCATGCCCCCGGTGATGGGGGCGGCCGCGTTCCTGATGGTGGAATACGTTGGCATCTCCTATGTCGAGGTTATCAGGCACGCCTTCCTGCCGGCGACCATCTCCTATATTGCGCTGCTTTACATGGTTCATCTCGAGGCGGTGAAGAACCGGATGCCGACGATCGGCGCCAGATCGGTGTCGATGGCAAAGACCGTCGGCGGGATGTTTGCTTTTTTCGCCGGGTTCGCGCTGCTGTGCTATGCGGTAAAATATCCGGTGATGCTGGTGACGTCGCTGGTGCCCGACGGGGCGGCCTGGATCCTGTCGCTGATGGTGGCGGTGGCCTATCTGGGTCTGACTTTCATCGCTGCGGGGGTGCCTGATCTGGAGCCGGACGATCCGAACGCCGAAGCCATCGCCCTGCCGGATGTATCGCGCATCTACAAGGCGGGGCTGCACTACCTGTTGCCCATCGTGGTGCTGGTCTATTTCCTGATGATCGAACGCAAATCGCCGGGCCTGTCGGCCTTCTGGGCCAGCGCGCTGCTTTTCTTCATCCTCATGACGCAAAAACCGCTCAAGGCCCTGTTTCGCGGCGAGGGCAACCTGCCCGGCCGGGTCTGGCAAGGCTGCATGGACCTGATCGAAGGTCTCATCCTTGGCGCGCGAAACATGATCAGCATCGGCCTTGCCACGGCGACGGCGGGCATCATCGTTGGCACCGTTTCCCTGACCGGCTTTGGCCAGGTGCTGGCGGAGTTCGTCGAGTATCTCTCGGGCGGAAACCTGATCCTTATGCTGGTGCTCGTGGCGCTCCTGTCACTGATCCTGGGCATGGGATTGCCCACGACGGCAAACTATATCGTGGTGTCGTCGCTGACTGTCGCGGTCGTGGTCGAACTCGGGGCGCAGTCCGGGCTGATCGTGCCGCTGATTGCCGTACATCTTTTCGTGTTCTACTTCGGGATCATGGCCGATGTTACGCCACCTGTAGGACTGGCAAGTTTTGCAGCCGCAGCGATCTCGGGTGGCGATGCGATCCGAACCGGCCTGATGGCCTCCTTCTATTCGCTGCGCACGGCTGCGCTGCCCTTCGTCTTTATCTTCAACACCGATCTTCTGCTGATCGACGTCACCCCGGTCCATGCCGTTTTCGTCTTCGTGATTTCCACGATCGGCATCCTGGTGTTCACGGCGGCCACGATGCGTTTCTGGATCACCCGGAACCGGATCTGGGAAACGGTCGCGCTGCTGCTGGTGGCCTTCACCCTGTTCCGGCCCGGTTTTTTCATGGACATGATGCAGCCGCCCTTTCACCGGATCGAGGCGACCGAACTGGAAACCGTGATCGCCGCTGCCCCGGCAGGATCGCAACTTCGCGCGGTGATCCGCGGGCCTGGCTACACCGCGCGTGACCTGAGAGAGATGACCATCGTGCTGGACATCGCCGAAGGCGACGCACGAACGCGGCTTGACACCTTGGGTCTGCTCTATGCCTCTGACGGCACACGCCTGATCCTGGATGAACCCATGCTGGGCAAGCCGGTCTCGAAACGGCTCGCGCGCTTTGATTTTTACGGCGACGATCCGGTCGAGATCACGTCGCTCCTGACACCAGCCAACCAGACGCCAAAAGAACTGTTGTTCCTGCCGGCTCTCCTGCTGCTCGGGTTGGTGTTCTGGACGCAGAGGCGGCGGCTTGATCGGGAACGTCAATCTTGCGATGTGGCCTGATATCGATTCGGGGGATATCGGTATCTTCGCCAACAACGATGCGATCATCCGCCTCGTCGGCGTTGCGATGCTGGAAATCCACCACCAATGGGCCGTCGCCCGGCGCTTCACGGCGACTGAACCCCGCCTCCCCGAATGCATCGCTGTCAAGATGCCGACTATCATCCTCGTCCTGGGGATCGTCTCCGCGGCAAGAGAAACCATGCCGCGTGGGAACTCCCTCGACACAACGGTCGCCAGCATTCAGGTGCTCGAACGCGCCGGCGATCTCCATCGACCGCCCCTCCGACGTGCGGGACAGCGAAGAATGCCGTCCGTCATAAGCACGTCATGCAACTCATCTAGACGTCTCTACATCGAGATTCGGAGGGGCCGTTGCCACAGCTTGTCAGACATTCCGGAATTGCCGTCTGGGCTCAGATAGCGGACGCGCTGCGTCGCGAGATCGAGCGGTCGCTCGACGAGAGCGACTGGATGCCCGCCGAACCGGAGCTGGCGGCGCGTTTCGGCGTCAACCGGCACACCTTGCGCCGGGCCGTCGACGAATTGATCGCGGAAGGCCTGGTCGAGCGGGTGCATGGCCGCGGCACGCGGGTGCTGGCGCGGGGGCTGGTCTACGGGATCGGCCGCGACACGCGCTTTACGGAGCGGCTGGCGGCGTCGGGTCGCACGGCACGTGTCACCTTGCTCGACCGGGCCGAGATCGTCGCCGAGGGCGGGTTCGCGCGGCGGCTGCGCGTCGCTGAGGGCACGCCCGTCCTGCGTCTGCGCACCCTGCGCGGCGACGGCGACGTTCCCTACGCCGTCACGCTGCATTTTCTGACAGGGGCTGCGGCAGAGGCGGCGCGAACCTACGAGGGTGGATCACTGACGCGCCATCTGCGCGAGGCGGCGGGCGTCACGCTCGACCGGGTCGAGAGCCTGATCACCACGCGCCTGCCGCTGCCCGAGGACGCGATCGCCCTGAGGATGCCACGCACCCAGCCGGTGTTGCGCGTCAAGGGCGTGAACGCCTGCCGCGAATGCGGCAAGGTGCAAGAATATGCGATCAGCCAGTTCCGTGGCGATCACATCCAGCTTTCCGTGGCCGAGCCTGGCTGGGCTACGGAAGACCCGCCGCCGGACTGAGGTGCGGCTGCAACCCTGACTCTCCAGTCAATCAACTCCAACCGAGGAAGAAACCATGTCCCTTCTCAAGACCTTCGTTGCGGCTGCAGCCGCAACATTCATCTCTATCACCGGCGCCGTCGCGCAACAAGCCGATGGCACGGCCGCAAATCCCTATCGCGTGATGCTCGTTCCCGCCGATGGCGGCACCGAAGACGGCACCAAAGCGGACTTCAAGCCGCTGTTCGACGCGGTGACGCAATCCACCGGCCTGCATTTCGACATCAAGGTCGGCCAGTCCTATGGCAACGTGATCGAGGCGATCTGCGGCGACGTGGTGGAAATCGCCTGGTTCGGCCCGGCCTCCTACCTGCCCGCCAAAGAGCGCGGCTGCGCCGAATTGCTGGCGGTGGATGTGCATCATGGCAACTCGACCTATTTCTCGGGGATCTTCACCGCCAAGGACAGCGGCATCGCCACTGTGGCCGACCTGAAGGGCAAGGATGTCGCATTTGGCGACGCCAACTCGACCTCGTCCTTCGTCTATCCGGTGGCAATGATCGTCACCGCGGGTCTCGACCCGGTGAACGATCTGGGCGCGATCCGGATGACCGGCAGCCACGCCAACAGCCTCAAGGCGCTGGCCGAAGGCCAGGTCGCTGCCGCCGCCGCCTCGTTCGACAGCTTCGAGAAGGCGATGAACCAGGGCGCGCTGGACCCGACGAAGTTCATGGCGATCGTCAAGTCGGACCCGATCCCGAACCCGCCGCTGGCGATGTCCACCAAACTGTCGGCCGAGGTGAAGGCGGCGCTGCGCAACGCCTTCAACACGGTGCACGAGGCCCCCGGCGTCAACCCGGACATGATCCGCGGCTACGGCGGCGGCAAGGTTGACCGCTACGATGCCTCGATTTCCGAGGACATGATGGCGCCGGCGCTGGTCGTGCTGTCGGGCGTGTCGGGCGATCTGCGCACGGCGATCCTGGCCAAGGCGGCCAACTGATGGCCCGCGCAAATCCTGCGCTGGTTGGGGGAGGGGTGCAGCCGCACCTCTCCTTCACTTCCCTTGTCCGGCGGTTTCCGGACGGGGTGCGCGCGCTCGACGACGTCAGCTTCGACGTGCCGAACGGGGAATTCTGCGTGGTGCTGGGCCGGTCGGGCTCGGGCAAGACCACGCTTCTGCGCAGCGTCAACGGCCTGACCGACCTCGACGGCGGCACGATCCGCATGGGCGAGACAGAGATGTCGCGCGCCACGCTGCGCGCCATCCGGCGCAGGGTCGCGATGGTGCATCAGTCCTTCGATCTGGTCGAGCGCGCCAGCGTCGCCGCCAACGTGCTGTCGGGCGCGGTGGCCGAGGCGCCCGCCTGGCGCGTGCATCTGGGCTGGTATCCCGACCATCTGCGGGCGCGCGCCTGCGCCGTGCTGCACCGGGTCGGGCTGGACGAGATCCACCTGCCGCGCCGCGCCGCAGCACTTTCGGGTGGCCAGCAGCAACGGGTGGGCATCGCGCGCGCTCTGCTGCTCGATCCCGAGGTGATCCTCGCCGACGAACCCGTCGCCAGCCTTGACCCCGCGATCAGCCGCGAAATCCTGACGCTGTTGCGCGATGTGGCGCGCGAACGCGGCGCCACCGTGCTGTGCAGCCTGCACCAGACCGACCTTGCCCGCGAATTTGGCGACCGGATCGTCGGGATGCGCCATGGCCGCGTGATGTTCGACGGCCCGCCCGCCCGCTTCGACGCCGCCGCCGAGGCCGCCCTGTACGAAAATACCCCCGCCGTTGTTTCCCCGAAGGCCCCGGTCGCAAGGGAGCGATCCTATGCGTGATCCCCGCCTTGAAACCAGCCCCGCCGCACCCGTTACCCCCCCCGAACACTGGCACCTGCCCGCGCCCTATGATTGGCGCGCCGCGCTGGCCGTGCTGCTGATCGGCCTTGCGCTGATCTGGTCGGCGCAGCGCGTCGAGATTGACAAGATGCTGCGCCTGACCGGCGAGGCGGCGCTGGCCCAGGTGGGCTTGCAGGAGGAAAGCCAGGTCGGCCGTGGCTTGGGCCGGATGTTCGGGGCGCTGTTTCCCTTCGCGATCGAGGATCGGCAAGAGGTCGCCCGGCTGCCCGGTCTCGACCGCGACGCCCTGCCGCGCTTTACCAGGATCGAAACCATCGAGACCACGCGCTATGAGATGAACCAGACGACCTTGCAGGCCGAGCCGGTGGTCGAGCGCAAGGAATACCTCGTCCACCCCTTCGGCTATCTGCTCAAGGTGGGCGACAAGATGGTTGAAACCTTCGAGATCGCCATATGGGCGACGATCATCGCTGTCCTGCTGTCGATCCCGCTGGCGATCCTCGGCGCGCGCAACTATACGCCGCACCCCGCGCTTTATACGGCGTCGCGCTCTCTGGTCAGCTTCCTGCGCTCGATGCCGGAGCTGATCATCGCGATGTTTCTGGTGCTGGGCTATGGCTTTGGCTCCATCGCCGGCTATCTCGCGCTGGGGCTGCACGGCGCGGGGTTTCTGGGCAAGTTCTATGCCGAGGATATCGAATCCGCCGACCGCAAGCCGCAGGAGGCGCTGACGGCGCTGGGGGCGGGCAAGCTGCGCGTGCTGCGCGCCGCCGTGCTGCCGCAGGTGGCCCCGGCATATGTGGCCTACACGCTCTACATCCTCGACCGCAACGTGCGCATGGCCGCCGTGATCGGCCTCGTCGGCGCAGGGGGGATCGGACAAGAGCTGAAGGGCCGCTACGACCTCTTTGAATACGGCCATGTCGGCACGATCCTTCTGGTGATCTTCCTCACCGTCTTTGTGCTCGACCAAATTTCGGCGCGCGTCCGCGCCCGACTGATCGGATGAGGAACAGATCATGAGACCCGAACGGGAACACTGGGCCTGCGCGCTCGCCGCCGCCGACGCCGATGCGGTCGCCGCGCTGGCCGACCGCATCCGGCGTCGCGCCACGATCGCGCCGCTGGCGCCGCCGCGCGAAGGGCTGATGCTGATGCAGATGCGGGAGTCGGTGACGGGCAGTCTGTTTCATCTGGGCGAGATCCCGATGGCGCGGGTTCATCTCCGCCTGACAGCCCCCGAGGGCGCGGCCGAGGGCGGCGCGGCGCTGATGAGTGGCGATCTGGCGCTGGTCACGCGGCTCGCCATCCTCGACGCGGCGCTTAGCGCCGAGCTGCCCGAGGCGCCGGAAATAGAGGCGCTGATCGCGGAAGGCATGGCGGTGCAGGCAGAGATCCGGGCACAGCGCGCGCTGGCGCTTGACCGCACAAGGGTCGATTTCCAGCTTCTGTCGGAGGATGACGCATGAGCGTGCTTGAATTGCCCCGCCTCTGGCGCCCCGAGACGCATCAGGCGCTGTTCCGCCGGATTCTGGACGTCGCAGCACGGCCCGGCCAGATCGCCGATCTGTCCGACCTGCTGGACGACCGCCCTGCCGCGCTGGCCGCGCTGGCGACCTTCTGCGACAACACGCAGACACTGGCCGATCCGACCGGCGCGCTTTCAGACGCCGACCTTGCCTTTCTGGACGTGCGCACAGCGCCGGTAGAACAGGCGGGGTTCATCCTCGCCCGTGGGGCTGATGCCCCTCGCTTCACCCCGCGCCTCGGCACGCTCGATGCGCCCGAAGGCGGGGCTTTGATCGTGGTCATGGTGGACAGCCTGACCGATGGCCCCCCGCTGACCCTGACCGGCCCCGGAATCGCGGCGCAGACAGTGCTGTCGCCAGGCGGCCTCGTGCCCGCGTGGCTGGACGCGCGTGCAGGGTGGTGCGCAGATTTTCCGATGGGGGTGGACCTGGTGCTGGCGGATCAGACCCGCCTCGCCGTCCTGCCCCGGACAGCCAAGATCAAAGGAGCCTGAACCATGGCTTATGTTGCCATTCGCGGCGGTGCCGATGCGATCAAGGGGTCCGCCCGCCTGATGGACGCGCTGCGCGCCATGGGCAGTTCCGCGCCGCTGGAGCTTGACCAGATCGAACGTCAGATGCCGCTGCTGCATTCCAGGGTGCTGTCCGAGGGCGGGCTGTATCATCCGCGTCTCGCCTCCCTGGCGCTGAAGCAATCGCTGGGCGACAGTCTGGAGGCGGCGTTCTTCCTGCGCGCCTACCGCTCGACCAAGCCGCGCCTTGGCGAGACCGCGCCGCACGATACGCGGACCATGCGGGTTGTCCGGCGCGTGTCCGCCGCGTTC
>JAACUH010000119.1 GCA_009993005.1 Rhodobacterales bacterium | reverse complement strand
ATACATGGAATCACCAGAAAGGAGATCATGGTGACTGCACTGTCCGCCTTCCTTCGCAAGACGCCCGGCGAGGCGCTGCGCGAATACTTCGACCGGCCGGAGATCGGCCTGCCCACCGAGTTCGACTGGAGCGTGCCGGAGGCCGAGCTGTCGAGGCCACTTCTCGGCGCCATCGAGAAGATGTCCCGCGTTCAGCGTGACCGAATTTCGAACGACGCCGAGCGCGTCCATGCACTGTCCGACGAGCTTGGGCAGGCCGCGATTTACAGCGTTGCGGACGATCCCGCCTTCCTCGACGGGCTCGCGAACCCGCATGCGCGCTCGCTCTGGATGTTCCTGAATGCGCAGGACCGGTTCCGCCATGCCGAGGAAGTTCGCTTCACCGAGGACCGCAGGCGCGGCCGGATGTGGGCGGGCTACATGACCGACGCGGGCTGCGTTGTGCAGCGCGATGCGGTCACCCGTCACGCCTTCATCTCCGCGATCAAGGAGTTCTCGGGCGCCGCCCATGCCCATGTCGACATCTTCGACCGGGTGAGGACGACCCATGAGGGCGACGAATGCGACCTCGTGCAGGTGACGATCTACCGCGAGGGACGGCCCGACGATTTGCTGCGCTTCGACGACAAGGGGTCTCTCGTGCGGCAGGCCTATCGTCCCGTCTTCGAGGCCGCGGTAACCTATGAGCCCGCGACCGGCGGCATCGAAGTGATCGCCAACGACAAGGCGACGCGGGGCGAGATCGTGAAGGCGACGGTCACGCACCTCCTCGGCATCGCGTTCAAGGAGAACCGTCTGCCGCTTCGGTGCTACGACCTTTCCGTGCTGCTGACGCCGTACGACTTCCCGGTCGACCCGGAGGACGGGATCGAGGGTGTCGAGGTGCGCGAGCTGCGCCTCATGCCGATCGACGACAGCAGCCGAAGGGTCACACTTGAGAACATGGCCCGCGCGGACGGTACCATCTGGTCTATGGCGGACGAGATGTTCCAGGACCGCACGCCCTTGCGCGACGGTTTCGTCATCACGCGGGCCAAACTGGCGGTGAAGCTTGCCAAGCGCCCAGGGGGCGACCGCCGGCGCACACTCACGCTGTCGATCACTTGGCCCCACGGCTGCGACCTGAAGGATCGCACCGCGACCGAGCAGATGATCGGCGAGAAGTACCTGCGGCGCTGGGGGATCCTGGTCGATGACCTGCAGCTCTTCGAGGATTGATCTCGCCGCCCGCCGGCTGCTCTCGTCCATCGCCGGGACCCGCGATGCGCGGGTCTCGGCCATGGCGCTGGCGCATATGCGCGGCGCCGAAAAGACGCTGATGGATACCGGACTGCTCGTGCAGCGCGGCGGCGCGATGTCCGTCGTTGCCGAGGACGATCTGGACGACACCCCGACGTCCGTCATCGCCCACCCGATCACCGGCCAGCATGGGCATCTCGGCAACGCGGCCTGGCACGACGAACAGGCGAGCGTCCGCCGCCTGGTCTATGCGCTGGACATGGGAGCAGCAGCGCGGCGGGTGGTCGCCCGCCTCGACTGCTCGCTCGGAAAAGACCCGGTGCCGTACCTCCACGGCGCGGTGCTGGACTTCGGGACAGCGCGGCTGCCGAAGCGAAGGGCACGTGTCGGGATCTGGGTCGCTCGCCGTCTGACGACACCGGCCGTGTTCGATGAGTTCCGCCAGCTCGTTGCGCGCCGCCCGGCCGACGGGCTTCGTGTGGTCCTCTTTCTCGACCCTCCGGATCGGCATCGCTTCCGCTTCATCCGGGGCCATGAGTTCGTCGCGTTGGCAGACGTGGTCGATCATGAAGATGGTCTTGCAGTCGCCCCGGAGGTCCTGACCGCCCGCCTGCTGAAGGGCCCGTCGCACAAGGAACCCGTCTGGGTCTCCGGCGACGGCGGCGTGCTGATCGTGCATGGCAAGTGGCACGAGTTCACCGGCGGCAAGCAGAAGATCGCCGTCGCCATGCTCGCCGAGGCCAGGCTTGACGGGGATCCGGTGCTGCCCGTCGCGCGCATCCTCGAGGAGGCCGAGTGCGGGCCTTCCGTGAAGCGATTGAAGAACCTCTTCGACGGCCACCCCACGTGGCAGGAAGTGATCCGGGAGAGCGGCTCCAACGCCTGGCTCGAGGTGTGACGCCACCAAAATCACCACGATCAGGCCGTCCTTCGGGGCGGCCTTTTTCGTTTTCGGGGGCCCCGATCTGCATTCCTCCCGTCTCCCCTCCATCCGCCCTCCCGATCTCCTCCCCCCGCACACCCCAGTCTCGTTCGCAGGCATTCGGCCAATCGCGAAGGAGACGACGATGTCAGTCACGCATCTCAACCAGGTCGAGCTGGCGGCTCGATGGAAGATCAGCCCGCGCACTTTGGAGCGCTGGCGTTGGACCGGTGAGGGCCCCGCCTTCATCAAGATCGGCGGCCGGGTCGTGTACCGGCTCGAGGATGTTGAGGCCTACGAGGCCAACCGGCACTGCTCGAGCACGGCCGACAAGCCCGCCGTGAAGCTGGCGTGAGGGG
>JAACUH010000084.1 GCA_009993005.1 Rhodobacterales bacterium | reverse complement strand
CTGGACAGTGATTTCATCGCGCCGCGCAACGCCATCGAGGAAACGCTGGCAGGCTTCTGGCGCAGCCTTCTGGGGGTGGCGCAGGTGGGTGTCGAAGACAGCTTTTTCGATCTGGGCGGTCATTCTCTGATCGCCGTGCGGCTGTTTGCCCAGATCAACAAGGCATTCGGCCTGCAATTCCCCATTTCCGTCCTGTTCGAGGCGCCGACAATCGCCGCCTGCGCCGCCCTGATCGCGGCGCGGGTCGGCCATGTCACCGACGCCGCCGCCGACGCGGGCAGTGTCAGCACAACGCGCGACAGCTTCGATCACCTCGTCGCCCTGCATCAGGGCGGCGGCGGGCCGAGGTCGCCATTGTTCATCGTTGCGGGCATGTTCGGCAACGTGATGAACCTGCGCCACCTTGGCCTGGCTCTGGGGCAGGATCGCCCTGTCTATGGGCTTCAGGCGCGCGGTCTTGTGGGGGACGCCGCACCACACCGCACCATCCCCGAGGCCGCCGCCGCCTATATTGCCGAACTGCGCCGGGTTCAGCCCGAGGGGCCCTATATGCTGGGCGGGTTTTCCGGCGGCGGCATCACCGCCTATGACATGGCCCAACAACTGCGCGCGATCGGGCAAGAGGTTTCGGTGCTGGCCCTGCTCGACACGCCTTTGCCGGTACGCCCGGCCCTGACGCGGCGCGACAAAGCCATCATCAAGGGACACGAATTGCGCCGCAAGGGCCTGCGCTATCTGGGCGAATGGGCCCAGAGCCGCATCGCCTGGGAAATCGGCAGACGCCGCGCCGCCGCCGCCCCCGCCGCCGAGGCCGCGTTTGACAATGCCAAGATCGAGGCGGCCTTCCGCAGCGCCGTTGCCGCCTATGTGCCGGCTGCGTGGAATGGCCCGGTGACCCTGTTCCGTCCGGCACTGGACCGGCACTGGCCGGTGTCGAACGGCAACTGGGTCAGTGCGCAGCGCGAATATGTCTTTGCCGACAACCAATGGTCGCCCCTGGCGCCCCGGCTTGAGGTGATCGAAGTGCCGGGCGACCACGACGGCATGGTTCTTGTCCCCAACGTCAGCGTTCTGGCCGCCCGCCTGAAGCAGGTGATCCGCAGTGCGGAGGGCACCCACCGCGCGCCCCGGCGGGTGCACCAGACCGCGGCGGAATGACCATGGCCAGCGTTCTGATCGTCCTTCTGAATTACCGCACCGCCCAGATGACCCTGCGCGCGGCCGAGGCGGCACTGGCCGACATGGCCGGGTTGGACGCCGAACTGGTGATCGTCGATAATGCCTCGGGCGATGGCAGCGAACAGCTGTTGCGCGCGGCGGTTCTGGCGCGGGGCTGGTCGGATCGGGTGCGCGTCGTTCAGTCGGGGCGCAACGGCGGGTTTGGCGCGGGCAACAATGTGGGTCTGCGCATGGCGATGTCGGACGGGCGCGCGCCGGATTACTTTTACATCCTGAACTCGGATGCCTTTCCCGACCGGGGCTGTATCGCGGCGCTTCTGGCGTTTCTGCAAGCGCACCCAAAGGCCGGTTTCGCAGGCAGCCATGTGCGCGGCGAGGACGATGAACCGCATTGCACCGCCTTCCGCTTTCCCTCGATCCTGGGCGAGTTCGAGGGCGCGGTGCGCACCGGCATCGTGTCGCGCCTGCTGCGCAGGTCGATCGTCGCCTTGCCGATCCCGGCCGGGGCAACGCGGGTGGATTGGGTGGCAGGGGCCAGCCTGATGATGCGCCGCGCCACACTGGACGACATCGGGCTGTTCGACGAAGCCTTCTTTTTGTATTTCGAGGAAACCGATCTGGCCCACCGCGCCGCCTGCGCCGGGTGGCAAACCTGGTATGTCCCCGACAGCCGCGTGGTGCATATCGGGTCGGTGTCCACCGGGATGAAAACCTGGGCGCGTATGCCGCGGTACTGGTTTGAATCGCGCCACCACTATTTCACCAAAACCCACGGGCGGCTGTACGCCGCACTGGCCACCGTGGCGCTGATCAAGGGGGCGGCGCTGTGGCGCATGCGCTGTGCGATCCAGCGGCGCGATCCGCGCGATCCCGCGGGGTTTCTGCGGGATCTGATCCTGTTCACCATCGGGGCCGTGCCCCGCCCGCCATCCCCCCGGCCCGCGCTCAACGAGGACTTGAAATGATCGCCTTTACCTCTGTCCTGATCGGCACTGAATCCCTGCTGATTGCCTGTGGCGATCTGTTGCTGGACCGTGGGCACGCCATTGCCGCGGTTGTGTCGCGCGACCCGGCGATCATCGACTGGGCCTCTGCCAAGGGCCTGCGCCATGTGGCGCGGGCCGCCGATCTGCCGGATGTGCCCTTTGACTGGCTGTTGTCGATCGCAAACCTGTCGGTGATCCCCGAGGCCGTGCTGACCCGCGCCGCAAGGGGGGCGGTCAATTTCCACGATGGCCCGCTGCCGCAGATGGCGGGCCTGAACACCCCGGCCTGGGCGCGCATCCTTGGCCATGTCCGCCACGGTATCACCTGGCATATGATCGCGGGCGGGATTGACGAAGGCGACATCCTGGAACAGCGCCTGTTCGACATCGCCCCCGAGGACACGGCGTTTTCGCTGAACTCGAAATGCTATGCGGCGGCGATGGACAGTTTTCCGGCGCTGCTGGACCAGCTGGAAACCGGTCTGCGCCGCTGCCCGCAGGATCTGACCCAGCGCCGCTATTTCGCCCGCGACGACCGGCCCGCCAAGGCTGCGCTGATCGACGGCACGGCGACCACCGAGCAAATCATCGCCCTGGTGCGCGGCCTTGATTTCAACGGCTACAACAACCCCCTGGGACGGGCCCGCATTGCCCTGCCCGGCACTCTGCTGTTGGTGGCGGCGGCCGAGCCGGTGGCAGGCGTCGGCACCCCGGGAACCGTATTGCAGGCCACCGCCGACAGCGTAACGCTGGCCAGCGGCGATGGTGCCGTGCGCCTGTCGGGCCTGACCGATGCCACAGGCCTCCGGGTGGATGCCGCCAAGCGGCTCAGCCCCGGCAGCGTCCTGACGGTTGCCGACTTTACGCCCGGCGTGGCCGCCCTGACGCCGGGCGAAGACCACTGGCGCGCCCGGCTGAAAGCGGCCAGCCCTCTGGCCCTGCCGCTTGCCGCCAGGCCGGGCACAGCCGCCGTCTGGGCCAACCGCACGCTTCCCCTGCCCGCGCTGGAGAAAACCGCCCTGATCGCCGTAATGGCGCAATGGGCGCGTCAGGCCAGCGGTGCCGCCTCGGGCGATCTGGGCTATGCCAGCGCCATCCTCGCCGATCTGGTGGCCGGCGCGCCGGGCCTTGTGGCCGCAACAGTGCCACTGCACATCGGCGCGGGGGATCTGGCCACCAGCATCGCCGAAATCGCACCGCAGCTGGACAAGATCGCCCAACACCCCGGTTTTCTGTGCGATCTGCTGACCCGTGATCCCGACATCACCTTATGGCAGCCCGACATCGCCCTGTCGGAACAGGGCACCGTGAACGGCACCGCGATCACCCTCACGCTGGCCCCGCCGACCCTGCATTGGAACAGCGCGCGGCTGGACGATGCCACGATCGACCTGCTGTTTGCCCGCCTGATCCATCTGGCACAGGCGGCGGCAGAGGGCCGCCCGCTGAACACCCTGCCTAAGGCCGAGCGGACGCGGCTTGTGACCTCGCTCAACGCCACCGCCACCGAGCATGACCGCAGCCTGACCATTCCCGCCGCGTTCGAGGCGCAGGTGGCGCGCACCCCCGATGCCCCCGCCCTGGTGTGCGACGGCGATACCTTCAGCTATGCCGCACTGAACGCCGCCGCCAACCGCATGGCCCACACCCTGCGCGCGATGGGCGTTGCGCCCGGTGCCCATGTGGGCCTGTGTGTGGCACGCTCGCCCGACCTGCTGATCGCCACCTTGGGCATCCTGAAGGCCGGCGGCGCCTATGTGCCGCTTGACCCGACCTATCCCGCCGAACGCATCGCGCATTATGTCACCGACAGTCAGGCCAGCGTGATCGTGGCGCAGCCGGGGCTGATCGCGGGGCTTCCCGCCAGCACGGCACAGGTTCTGGCCACTGACGATCCGCGCCTTGCCACGGCACCGGCAACAAATCCCGAAGGCGGTGCCGGGCCGGGGGATATGGCCTATCTGATCTACACATCGGGGTCCACCGGCCTGCCCAAGGGGGTGATGGTTGAACACCGCAACGTCGCCAATTTCTTCACCGGCATGGATCAGCGGATCGACCATGGCACCGGCGCCGTCTGGCTGGCGGTCACGTCACTGTCCTTCGACATTTCGGTGCTTGAGCTGTTCTGGACCCTGGCGCGGGGGTTCAAGCTGGTGCTGTCGTCGGACGAAAACCGCACGAGGGTGGCCGGGGACAGCCCGGCACAGTCAGACCGGCCGATCGACTTCAACCTGTTCTATTGGGGCAACGACGATGGCATTGGGCCGAAGAAATACCAACTGTTGTTGGAGGGCGCGAAATTCGCCGACACCCACGGGTTCAACGCCGTCTGGACGCCCGAGCGGCATTTCCACGCCTTTGGCGGCCCCTACCCGAACCCCTCGGTGACGGGTGCCGCGGTGGCGGCGGTGACGAAAAACCTGTCGGTGCGCGCGGGCAGTTGCGTCGCCCCGCTGCACCACCCGGCGCGCATCGCCGAGGAATGGGCGGTGATCGACAATCTGACCAACGGGCGCGCCGGGCTGGCCATCGCCAGCGGCTGGCAGCCGGATGATTTCGTGCTGCGCCCCGAAAACACACCCCCCGCCAACAAACCAGCGATGTTCGCCGCCATCGAGACGCTGCGCAAGTTGTGGCGCGGTGACGTGGTGGAATTTCCCACCCAGGACGGTACGCCCTTTGCCGTGGTCACCCAACCCCGGCCCGTCAGCAAGGAACTGCCGATCTGGGTCACCACCGCCGGCAACCCTGACACCTGGCGCGAGGCGGGCAGCATCGGTGCCAATGTCCTGACCCATCTGTTGGGCCAAAGCATTGACGAGGTGGCCGGCAAGATCGCCCTTTATCACGACGCCCTGCGCGCGGCGGGCCATGACCCGGCAACACGCAAGGTCACGCTGATGCTGCACACCTATCTGGCCGAGACAAGCGATGGCGCGCGCGCAGTGGCACGCGAACCGATGAAATCCTATCTGCGCAGCGCCGCCGCCCTGATCAAGCAATACGCCTGGGCCTTTCCGGCGTTCAAGCGCCCGGCCGGTGTCACCAATCCGTTCGAGGTGGATCTGGGATCGTTGGGCACAGATGAGATGGAGGCGATTCTTGATTTCGCCTTCCAGCGCTATTTCGACGAGTCCGGCCTGTTTGGCACCATCGACGATGCCGTGGCGCGGGCCGAACAGTTGAAACGCATCGGCGTCGATGAAATCGCCTGTCTGATCGACTTTGGCATCGCGCCCGAGCTGGTGATGCAGGGGCTGAAACCCCTGGCCGAGGCGCTGCGCCGCGCCAACACCGTCACCACGCCTGCCGAGGATGATTTTTCCATCGCCGCGCAGATTCGCCGCCATGGGGTGACGCATCTGCAATGCACCCCGTCGATGGCCCGGATGATTGCGCTGAATGACGATGCGCGGCTTGCCCTGGGTCACGTGAAAACCCTGATGATCGGGGGCGAGGCTTTGCCGGGCGATCTGGTCAGATCGCTGCGGTCCTGCACCCCGGCGAAGATCCTCAACATGTATGGGCCGACCGAAACCACGATCTGGTCGACGGTGCAGAAGGTGACCCACGATGCACAGGACATCCAACCGATCGGCACCCCGATCGCCAACACCCAAGTCTATGTTCTGGATGCGCAGGGCACACTGCTGCCCACTGGCGCTGCGGGCGAACTGTTCATCGCCGGCGAAGGGGTGGCGCGCGGCTATTGGCAGCGCCCCGATCTGACCGAGGCACGGTTCCTGCCCAACCCGTTCGGCAGCGGGCGGATGTATGCCACCGGCGATCTGGTGCGCTGGCGGATGGACGGCGGCCTGGATTTTCTGGGTCGCACCGACCATCAGGTGAAAATCCGCGGTCACCGCATCGAACTGGGCGAGATCGAGGCGCGCCTGGCCGAACACCCGGCCGTGACACAGGCCGTGGTGATGCCCCGCACCATGCAGGGCGACACCCGCCTTGTCGCCTATGTCAGGGTCAGCGCGCCGATGACGGCGGCGGACATGCGCCACCACCTCGCCACTCTGCCCGACATAATGGTGCCCGCCCACCTTGTCACGCTTGACCGCTTTCCCCTGACCCCGAACCGGAAGGTGGATCGCAACGCCCTGCCCGCACCCACACCACAGCGCACACCAGGGCCCGCCACTCTGGCAACAGAACCGGGTAGCGTGACAGAAGCGGCCATCGCCGCCGTCTGGTCACGCATCCTTGGGGTGGGCGGGGTGCGCGGCGACGACAATTTCTTCGCGCTCGGCGGTCACTCTCTGTTGGCGGTGCAGGCACACCGGGAATTGCGCGCCGCACTGAACGCACCGCATCTGTCGATCACCGACATTTTCCGCTTTCCCACGCTGGCGGGCCTCGCCGCCCATCTGAGCAAATCCAACACCCCCCCACCCGACGCGGCAGGGCTTGACGACAGCCCCGCCCGCGCCGAAACCATGTCAAAACGGCGGGCGATGCGCGCCGAACGCGGTGCCAAGACAGGATGATACAGATTTCCGACTTTCCCATTTCTGAAGGCCCGGTGTCGGGCGCCATGGTTGAGCCGATCGCGCGGCGGCTGTTCGCGCCCGACATCGCCATCGCCCTGTGCGATCCGCGCAGTCCTTTGGGTGGCCTGCTGACCCCGGAGCGCGGCGGCACGTCGCGCATGGTGGCCAAGCGCCAGCTTGAGTTCACCGCCGGGCGCATCGCCGCGCGGCGCGCCATGGTGGCCCTCGGCCAACCCGCCCAACCGGTTCTGCCCGGCCCCGATCGCGCGCCGATCTGGCCCGACGGGTTGGTGGGCAGCCTGTCGCATTGTGATTCGCTGTGCCTGTGCGCCATGGCCCATGCCCGCGATGTGCAATCCCTGGGCGTGGACGTCGAGGAAGACATCGCGCTGGAGCCGGAGCTGATTGATACGATCCTCACCCCACCCGAGCGTAAATGGCTGAACCATCAGCGCGCCGGTGACATGGCCCGACTGGCCAAGCTGCTGTTTTCGGCCAAAGAAACCGCTTATAAGGCGCAATATCCGCTGTCACGCGAAGTGCTTGATTTTGAAGCCATTGCCGTGTTGCCCGATCTTGCGGCGGGTACGTTCGCCGCCACATTCACCCGCGCCGTCGGCCCCTTTGCCAGCGGCACACAGGTGGCGGGCCGGTTTGCCCGAGCGCATGGGCTGATCCTGACCGGGCTGACCCTCAGGCGGCAGGGGGGCGGTTGATGGCGCATATGTCACGACGCAACGCTCTTGTGCTGGGCGGAACTGCGGGTCTGGCCGGGGCGGCGGCAGGCGCTGCACGGTGGTGGCAAAGCCGCCTGCCCGATGCGGCCCGGATCGACGCCGCCTATGGCGTGCCGCTGACTGCGCCCAGCAGCCCGCTGCGGGTGTTTCACCTTGGCCATTCCCTTGTCGGGCGTGACATGCCGGCCATGGTGGCACAGCTGGCCGGGGCGGGGCACGAATATCACAGCCAGTTGGGCTGGGGCACGTCGCTGCGCGAACACTGGTATCCCGATGTGCCGATCAACGGCCATGACACCGAGAACGCCCACGACCGCTTTCGTCCCGCCCGGGCGGCGATTGCCTCGGGCGGATATGACGCAGTGATCCTGACAGAAATGGTCGAACTGCTGGATGCGGTGAAATATCACGACAGCGGCACCTATCTGGTGCAATGGGCCGATCTGGCGCGGGCGGCAAATCCCGACACGCGCGTTTATCTCTATGAATCCTGGCATGGGCTGGACGATCCGGCCGGGTTTCTGCAACGGCTGGACGGCGATCTGCCCGCGCTGTGGGAGGGGCGGCTGTTGGCCGCCGATCTGCGGGTTGACCAGCCCCGCCCGATCCATGTGATTCCGGCGGGTCAGGTTCTGGCCCGCGTCGTGCGCGCCATCGAGGCGACACCGCTGCCCGGTCTGGCGCGGCGCGATGATCTGTTCGCCCGCACGCCCGAAGGCACCCGCGACCCGATCCACATGAACGACATCGGCGCCTATCTGGTGGCGGTGACCCATTGCGCCACCCTGTACCACCGGTCGCCCGTGGGCCTGCCCTACGCCTTGCGGCGCGCCGATGGCAGCCCCGCCGATGCCCCCGGCGCGCAGGCGGCAGCGCTGATTCAGCAGCTGGCATGGGAGGTTGTCACGGGCTATCGCAAGACCGGTGTGGCCGCCGAGGTGACAGGATGAGCGTTCTGTCCAATCTGGCAACAATACTGACGCTCGGCTTTTTGCTGATTGGTGCTGGCCAGCCCGCCCTCGCGCAACCCGTTGCACAGGCGGGCGGCGGGACGGCAGGCGCCCCATCACAGGCCCCGGCTGCCCCGGTTCCCGAGCCGAAACAGCCGCCGCCGCCGATGGTGGCCCCTCCCCCGATTCCCGCCAACCCCGTGGTTCCGCCCGCAGATGGCATCGCCATAAACCTTGCGCCGATCACGGATTGGGGGGTGCAACTGCCGTTTCTTGACCTGATGAAAACCGCCCGTCCGTGGATCGGCCATCGCCCCGGACGCTGGGGCGGTATGGAAACCGCCGAATTGCGCGCAGCGGGTCTGTTGAACGACACCGGCTGGCCGCTGCGCAAACCCGGCGATCTGGCCAGTATCGGTACGCTGGTCCTGACCGATCTGCCCGAGGATGCCGCCGGTGCCGCAGGGCGTTATCGGTTGCGGTTTCAAGGCAAGGGCATCGTCGAGGTCGCGGGCCGTGCCAAAACCGTGCGTTATGGTCGGGGCGAGGTGACATTCGATTTTGTCCCCGGCCCCGGCGGCGTTGACATCCGCATCCAACGCACCGACCCGTCCGATCCGGTGCGCGCCATCAGCGTGGTACGCGCCGACCGGGCAGCGGCGTTTGACGGCGGCGCGGTGTTCAACCCCGAGTGGCGCGCGCTGATCGAGGGCTTTGCCGTGCTGCGGTTCATGGATTGGATGGGCACCAACAATTCAACACAATCGGCATGGGCAAACCGCCCCCGGCCCGATGATTACAGCTTTGCCGAACGCGGCGTGCCGGTCGAGATCCTGCTGGCGCTGGCCAATGAAACCGGTGCAGATCCGTGGTTCACCCTGCCGCATCTGGCCGATGACGGCTATGTGCGCGCCTTTGCCGAAATCGTGCAGGCGGGGCTGGCGCCGGGGCGCAGGGCCTATGTCGAATTCTCGAACGAGGTGTGGAACTGGCAATTCACCCAGACCGCCTGGGCCGATGCACAGGCCAAGGCGCGCTGGGGTGCGCAGGATGTGGGCGGGCAATTTTATGGGCTGCGCGCGGCCGAGGTGGCGAAAATCTGGTCGGATGTGATGCCTGCCGACAGACTGGTCAATGTGATCTCGTCGCAAACCGGGTGGCTGGGCCTGGAGGAGGCGATTCTGACCGCCCCCCTTGCGGTGGCCGAAGGCAAAGCCCCCCCTGTCGAGGCATTCGATGCCTATGCCGTCACCGGCTATTTCGGCGGCATCCTCGGCATTGAAGGCCGCGCCGATCTGCTGCGCGGCTGGCTGGCCGACAGTGCCACGCGCGCCGCCAGCCCCGCCGAAAGGTTTGACCATGCCGTCTCTCTTGCGGCGCAAGAGATGCGGGACGGATCGGTCACCGGCGATCCCGCCGACAGCCTGGCCGATCTGCTGGGCCGGGTTTTGCCCTATCACAAGGCGGTGGCAGACCGACACGCCCTGGACCTGATCATGTACGAGGGCGGCAGCCACCTGACCGGCATCGGCCCGATGGCCGATGATGCAGAGCTGACCGAATTTTTCATCCAGATGAATTATACGCCTGAAATGGCTGCTCTGTACGGCGATCTGATCGCCGGGTGGCAGGGCCTTGGCGGGCGGCTGTTCAACGCCTATAATGATGTCTACAGCCCGACAAAATGGGGCAGCTGGGGCGCACGCCGTCACCTTGGCGATGACAATCCCCGCTGGCGCGCCCTGGTCGCCGCGCAGTGACGCTCAGTGTTATTCTGCCCGCCCATGACGAGGCGGCCTATCTGGGGGATTGCCTTGACGCGCTGCTGGCCAGCGAAGGTGCGTTGCTTGACATCGTGGTGGTGGCCAACGCCTGCGGCGATGCCACCGCCGACGTGGCGCGCGGCTTTGCGCGCAAGGTGGCACAGCGCGGCTGGCGGTTGCAGGTGATCGAAACGCCGGTGGCGGGCAAGCTCAACGCGCTGAACCTGGGCGATCAGACCGCCGCCAGCCCCTGTCGCGCCTATCTGGATGCCGATGTCATCGTCACGCCGCGCCTTATGGGCCAGATCGCCGGGGCGCTGGCCGGGCCTGCCCCCTGCTATGCCAGTGGCACGCCGCAGATCTCCCCGGCCGAAAGCGGCATCACCCGCGCCTATGCCCGGTTCTGGTCCACCTTGCCGTTTGTCACCCAGGGCGCCCCCGGCTTTGGGCTGTTCGCGGTGAACGCGGCGGGGCGGGCGCGCTGGGGGCTGTGGCCCGACATCATTTCGGACGACACCTTCGCGCGGCTGCATTTCACGCCCGAGGAACGGGTGCAGGTGCAGGCCCCCTATCGCTGGCCCATGGTCGAAGGGTTTGCGCCGCTGGTACGGGTGCGTCGCCGCCAGAACGCCGGGGTGCAGGAAATCTCGCGGGCCTATCCCGCCTTGTTGTCGCGCGACACGAAACAGCCCCTTGGCCTGCGCGGGCTGGCCCGTCGGGTGGCGCACGATCCGCTGGGCTTTGCCGTCTATGGGGCGGTGGCGCTGGCCGTGAAAACACCGCTGTTCGCCAGCAAAAGCCGTTGGGCAAGGGGGCGTTAGGGCACGCTCAGCCGGCGGCGGCGCGGATATGCCGGGCCAGCTTGGCCGCCTCGACATCGACATCGTGGCGCTGCAACACCCGGTCGCGCGCAACCAGGCCCATCTGGGCCATGCGCGCCGGGTCCAGCGCCGCGAGTTCGGCCAAGACAGCGGCCAGCGCCGCCGCATCCCCCGCCGGGACAAGCCAGCCACAGTCCGGCGTGACAAGTTCGGGAATCCCGGCGACATAAGTCGAGATCACCGGCCGCCCGCTTGCCATCGCCTCCATCACTACCATCGGCAGACCTTCGGCAAAGCTGGGCATGACAATGGCGTGACTGGCGGCCAGTTCGGTATTTACCCGCGTTTCATCCACCCAGCCGGTCAACGTGATCCGATTGATGAGCCCCGCCGCGCGGATCGCCTTTTCAAGGTCATCGCGCATCGCGCCATCGCCCACCAGGGTCAGGTGGATATTCGGGTGGCTATCCTTCAACAGAGCCATGGCCTGTACCAGCGTCATCTGGCCCTTTTGTTGCACGAAACGTCCGATGGTGATCAAACGCAGGGGCGGCTGCACCGGCATGGCGGTGACCGCTGGAAACACCCAAGGCTCGATCCCGCATTGCACGACCTTGATCTTGTGCCAGTCGTCAAACCCCGCCCAGCGGCACAGCTGCGACCGGCCGAACTGCGACACTCCCACGGCAAAGGCGGCATCGCGGATCTTCAGCCCCAGCGACAGCGCCTTGGGGCTGTCGAATTCTTCCGGGCCGTGCACCGTGAAACTGTATTGCGGCCCGCCCATGGCCTGGGCCAGCAGGGCAATGGCGGGCGCATTGGTGCCGAAGTGGCAATGCACATGGCGCACGCCTTCGTCGATACAGCGTTGCGCGACATATCCCGCCTCAAGCAGATAGGCGAACGGGCGCAGCGGATTGCCCCCGGCGTTGCGCGCCATCCGCATCGCCAGCCCGAAGGCCCGCATCACCCCACGCGGATGCGCCCCCACACGCCGCAGGAAAACGCCCATTACCCGCGGCAGACCCCGCGCCAGAACATATTCGGTGCGCTGCCGCTCGGCCTCGTTCGCGGGATCGACCAGCACATCGTCAAACCGCCGCATGGCAAGGCGCAGCACGCCGAAACCCGCCCGCTCCAACGCGTGGATCTCGCGCCGGATGAAGCTGTGCGAGGGTTGCGGATAGGTGTTGAGAACATAGGCGATCTTCACTTTGGGCCGTCCTTGCTGTTGGGTCGTCACGTCCCGAGGTGCACAGGACGGGCGGCACGGTATTATGTGATAGCACTGATCCTGAACAGTGGGCGCAGCAGGGCCGAACCGTGGCAATATCCGGGAAAATCCTTGGTATTCGTTCTGGCAAAGGGCGTGCGAACCGCCATAAACAACAGCGCGGGGCAGAGACAACAGGGTTAACGCAGGATGAAGCGACGGCTTGGCGCCTTCAAGGACAACCGGCTGATGGCCCGCGCGGCGCGCAGTTCGTCATGGATCGTGATCGGCTATGGCGGCAGTCAGGCGATGCGCCTTGCGGCCAACCTGATTCTCACCCGGCTGCTGTTTCCCGAGGCATTCGGCATCATGGCTTTGGTCGGGGTCGTCACCGTGGGGTTGGCGATGTTTTCCGATGTCGGGATCAGCCCGTCGATCTCGCAGTCGAAACGCGGCGACGATACCGATTTCCTGAACACCGCCTGGACCATACAGGTGATGCGCGGCGTTGCCCTGTGGGGGGCGGCCTGTGCACTGGCCTGGCCGGTGGCGGTGTTCTATGACGTGCCGGAACTTGTGCTGTATCTGCCGGTGGCGGGCGTTTCTCTGGCGATTGCCGGGTTCAACCCGACGCGCATCGAAACCGCGCACCGCCACCTGTTGGTGGGGCGGCTGACGCTGTTGGATCTGGCGGCGCAGGCGGTCGGGATCGTGGCGATGGTGGCGCTGGCCTGGGCGCTGCAATCGGTGATCGCGCTGGTGATCGGCGGGGTGATCGGCGCGCTGGCCAAGCTGACGCTGACCCATTTTGGCCTGCCGGGGCCGCGCAACAGCTTTCGCTGGGAAAAGACGGCGGCGCACGAGCTGATCCATTTCGGCAAGTGGATCTTTCTGTCCACCGCCTTCTGGTTCCTGTCGTCACAGGGCGACAAGGCGATCCTCGGCAAATTTCTCAGCCTTGACACGCTTGGTGTGTACAACATCGGGTTCTTTCTGGCGGCCTTTCCCATGGCTCTGGGACAGGCGGTGGTGGGCAAGGTTCTGATCCCGATCTACCGCGCCACGCCACCCGGCGCCGCGCCGGAGAACACCCGCAAGCTGCGCAAGATGCGCTATGCGCTGGCGGTGCCGATCCTGAGTCTGGTCATTGTGATGGCGTTCTTCGGCCCGGCCATCGTCGGGCTGCTGTACGACGCACGCTATGTCCATGCGGGGGCCATTCTGGTGCTGCTGGCGGTGGCGCAACTGCCGCAGATTGCCGGGCTGAGTTACGATCAGGCGGCATTGGCGGCGGGGGATTCCCGGCGGTTCTTCTTGTTTTCCTGTGCACGGGCGGTGTTGCAGGTGGGGTTCCTGCTGATCGGTGTGGCGCTGTACGGGCTGATTGGGGCGCTTGTGGCGCTGGTTTTGTCCACGCTTTTGACCCATCCGGTGGCGGTCTGGCTGGCGCGTCATCACAAGGTGTGGGATCCGGTCCACGACGCGCTTTTGTTTGCCGTTGGCGCGGTGGTTGCCGCCACATCCCTGTCGCTGCACTGGGGCGCGATTACGGCGATGATCGCGGCCACTTCGGGTGCGGGATGACCGGGGCAACGGCGCTTGTGAAACCCGCGCCGCTGCGGGATGATGCGGCGCGACAGACGGGGGCGCATCGCATGACCGACGAGCGGGAACAAAACGAGGATCGGCCAGACTTCCTGACGACCCGCGAAGTGGCCGATCTGTTGCGCGTGAAAGAACGCAAGGTCTATGACCTGGCCGCAGCCGACGAAATTCCGCACCGGCGGATCACTGGCAAGCTGTTGTTTCCCCGGGCGCGGATCATGGCATGGCTGGCGGGGGATACCGGGGGCGATGCCACGCGGCCCGCTGTTCTGAGTGGATCACATGATCCGCTGCTGGACTGGGCGGTGCGCGACTCCGGCTCGGGTCTGGCGACGCTGCTGAATGGCAGCGCCGAGGGGCTGAACACCTTTGGCCGCGGTCAGGCGGCGTTGGCCGGGCTGCACCTGCCCGAACCGGGGGGCTGGAACGTGCAAAGCGTGGCTGACAAGCGCCTGACGGGCTGTGTTCTTATTGGTTTTGCGCGCCGCGCCCGGGGGCTATTGCTGGGCAAGGGGGCGGGCGATGTCCGAGGCTTTGCCGATCTGAAAGGCCGCCGCGTGGTGCTGCGTCAGCCGGGCGCAGGGGCGGCGACGCTGTTTGAGCGGATGATGGCCGAGGCGGGGATGGTGCACGCCGACATTATCGCCGCCCCCGGCCTGGCCCGCACCGAAACCGACGCAGCCGCAGCCGTAGCCGCAGGCGAGGCCGACGCCGCCCTCGGGATAGAGGCGATGGCGCATCAGTTCCACCTGGGCTGGCTGCCGCTGAGCGACGAACGGTTCGATCTGCTGATCGACCGGCGCGCCTATTTCACCGCGCCGGTTCAAACCTTGCTGGCCTTTGCCGGGTCGGACCTTTGCCGCGCCAAGGCAAAGGCGCTGGGCGGCTATGACATGGGCGATTTCGGCGCCGTGCGCTGGCTGTCGCCGTGATCGCTCAGCGCTGCGCGTTCGGGAAGAACAACTGCTGGCCGTCGATCGAATAGGATGCAATCGCGCTCTGCCCGGTCTCCGACAGAACCCAGTCAACAAACTGCTGGCCCAGCTGTGCCTTCACATTCGGATGCTTTTCCGGGTTCACCAGAATGATGCCATATTGATTGAACATCACCGGGTCGCCCTGCACTGCAATGGTGGTATCGCGCTTGTTGCCAAAGGAAATCCAGGTGGCCCGGTCGCTCAGTGCATAGGCCCCAATGGCCGCCGCGACGTTCAGCGTCGCGCCCATGCCCGACCCGGTTTCACGATACCATGTGCCAGAAGCGGCCGAAACATCTACCCCGCTGGTTGCCCAGAGCGCCAGTTCGGCCTTGTGGGTGCCGCTGTCATCGCCGCGCGACGCAAACAGCGCGCCCGCCTGCGCAATGCGGGCCAGGGCGGCGGCGGCATCCGACATGCCCGCAACACCGGCGGGGTCGGACGCGGGGCCGACAATGACAAAATCGTTGTACATCACATCGAATCGCGCCACCCCGTCACCGGCGGCGACGAATTTTTCCTCGGCCGACTTTGCGTGGACAAACAGAACGTCGCCATCGCCGTTGGCAGCGTTCCTGATCGCCTGCCCCGTGCCCACGGCAACGACGCGCACCTCAATGCCCGTCTCGGCCTGAAACAGCGGCAGGATATGTTCAAACAGGCCCGAATTCTGGGTCGAGGTGGTGGATTGCACCAGGATGAAACCGCCCTCGGCCCGCGCGGTGCCTAAGGGCGCGGTGGCGAACAGAACGCTTGCAAAAAGGCTTAAAAGGCGGCGTCGCCGTGTCATGTCGATCTCCTTCAGGTTGCGCAAGATGTATCAAGAAACAACCGCCCCTCGACCCACGCGCGCAAGGCGGCGCTGTGCGGTCGGGCCAGTGTGGCGTGCAGCGGCCCGGCTTCGGCCACGCGACCGGCGTGCAGGAACACCAGATCGTCGCCCAGCCGCCGCGCCTGCCCCAGATCATGGGTCACCAGAACCACGGTCACACCACTGGCGCGGGCGTCCCGAATCTGTGTTTCGATCGCTTGGGTCGAGGCCGGGTCGAGGCTGGCCGTCGGTTCGTCGAGAAACAGCAGTTCGGGCGCACCGGCCATGGCACGGGCCAGCGCAAGGCGCTGTTGTTCGCCGCCCGACAACACCCGCGCCGGACGGTGGGCCAGATCGGCAAGATTGGCGCGGCTCAGGGCCTGCACGGCGCGCCGGGTGCGTTCGGCACCGCGCACCCCCTGCACCGCCAGGGCAAAGCGCAGGTTGGCCAGAACCGAGCGGCGCAGCATTACAGGGCGCTGAAACACCATCGCCTGCGCGGCGCGCGCGGCCCGGTCCAAAGGGCGGCCGCGCCACAACACCGAGCCGGAATCCGGCAGAATCAACCCATGCAGCAGCCGCAACAACAGACTTTTGCCCGCCCCGTTGGCCCCCATGACAACGGTGATGCGCCCCGGTGCCAGCGTCAGGTCGATCCCGTCGATCAGGGCGCTTCCGCCGGCGTGGAACCGCACCCCCGACGCGCACAGGATCGGCGCCGCCCCTTGGACAGATCCGGGATCGTCAAAGGCCGGAAAATCACGCATGGGCCGCCCGCACCGCCAGGCCCCGCACCGCCATCACCGCCGCATTGACCACCAACGCCAGCGCCAGCAGCACGACACCAAGGGCCAGAGCAAGTTGCAGATTGCCCTTTGAGGTTTCCAGCGCGATCGCGGTCGTCATCATCCGCGTGACGTGGTTGATGTTGCCCCCGACGATCAGCACCGCGCCCACCTCGGCCACCGCCCGCCCGAACCCGGCCAGCGCCACGGTCAGCAGGCTGAACCGTGCATCCCACAACAGCGCTGCCACCCGCGCGACGGGGCCGACACCCAGAGACTGGAACTGTTCGTCATATTCACGGTCCAGATCCCTGATCGCCTGACGGGTCAGCGCAGCGATGATCGGGGTGACCAGAATCGTCTGCGCCACGATCATCGCCGTCGGTGTATACAGCAACGCCAGAGGGCCCAGCGGACCCGAGGCCGACAGCATAAGATAGACCAACAACCCCACCACCACCGGCGGCAGCCCCATCAGCGCATTCAACAGCAGGTCGGCCAGCACCCGGCCGGGGAAACGGAACGCCCCCACCACCGCCCCCAGAGGCAGGCCGACAAGACAGGCGATGACCACCGCCGACAGCGTCACCCGCAGAGACAGGCCAATGATTGCAACAAGATCGGCATCCCAAGCCAGAATCAGGCCAAACGCCTGCCCCAAAACGCCCGAGAAACCATTCATGACTGTATTTTCTCCCACTTTGGGGAAATAATACAAAGAAACGCACGCCAGTCCAGCCCACCACAGCAAATGCCTGTGGCCTGCCGGGCGATGTTGGGCGGTTTTGCGCCGGATGCCGCAACGTCACACGCCAATAGGGCCAACCGGCGGGTGTTCGCCCCGCACTGCCGACATAATTAACGGACTGCGCGAAGCCGCGCCGGCTTTGCAGGAGATGCGATGCAACTGTTGGTCAATGGAACGCCCCACACCGTGACGGTGGAAGACGAGATGCCGCTTTTGTGGGTGCTGCGCGACGTGCTGAACATCACCGGGCCGAAATATGGCTGTGGCATCGCGCAATGCGGTGCCTGCACGGTGCATATCGACGGCGCTGCGGTGCGGTCGTGTCAGGTGGCGGTGGGCGATGTCTGGGGCGCTGTCACCACGATCGAGGCATTGGCCCCCGACGCCGCGCTGCACCCGGTGCAGGCGGCCTGGATCGACCATCAGGTTGCACAATGCGGGTACTGCCAGTCGGGTCAGATGATGCAGGCGGCGGACCTTTTGGCGCGCAATCCGGCGCCCAGCGATGCCGAAATCGACGATGCCATGGCGGGCAACCTGTGCCGCTGCGGCACCTATCCGCGGATCCGTGCCGCGATCCACGCGGCCGCCGCCGCACTGCGGAAAGGCTGAGCCATGTCGCGCACCCGAACCATCGCCCGCCGCAGCTTTCTGATCGGATCGGCGGCCATTGCGGGCGGGGTCGCCTTTGGTGCCTATCTTGTCGCGCGCCCGATTCCCAACCCGTTGCTGCAAGGCTTGGCCGAGGGCGAGGCGGCGCTGACGCCCTTCGTGCGGATCACCGACAAGGGCATCATCCTGATCGTGCCGCGCGCCGATGTCGGCCAGGGCATCGCATCGCTTCAGGCGCATTTGATCGCCGAGGAACTGGACATCGACCCGGCCACTGCCACGCTTGACCCCGGCCAACCCCACGCCGCCTATTACAATGCCACCGTCGCCGCAGATGGCCTGCCCTTTGCGCTGTACGACGACGGGCGGCTGGCGCGCATGGCGCGGGCGGGCGCCAAGGGCGTGATCAAGGTGATGGGGATGCAGATCACCGGCGGATCATCCTCTACGCCGGACATGCACGAAACCCTGCGCCGGGCCGGGGCCGTGGCGCGCGAAACCCTGAAACAGGCCGCCGCCCAGCGCACCGGCATCACGCGCGCCGATCTGCGCACCGAAAACGCCGCGGTGATCCTGCCGGACGGCACCACCATCGCCTATGTCGATCTGGCAGGCGAAGCGGCGGCCATTGACCCGGTGACCGACGTGACGCTGCGCCGCCCCGACCAATGGCGCCTGCTGGGCCAGACGATGCAGCGCACCGATATGGTGGCGAAATCGACCGGGGCGCAGGTGTATGGGATCGACCTGCGTTTGCCCGGCATGGAGTTTGCCACGGTGCGGCGCAACCCCGGCATCGGCGGGGCGGTCAACGGATATGACGCAGGCAAGGCCGCCACGATGCCCGGTGTGATTGGCATCGTACCGGTGACCGGCGGCGTCGGGGTGATTGCCGACAACACATGGCGCGCCTTTCGCGCCGCCGAGGCGGTGCAGATCGACTGGGCCGCGCCCGCCTATCCCGCCACCTCGGACGAGATGTGGCGCGTGCTGGACGCGGCCCATACCGACGCCCACCGCAACAGCCGGCTGCGCAACGATGGCGATGTCGACGCGGCGCTGTCGCAGGCCGCCCACCCGCTGAGCGCCGAATATCGCACGCCCTATCTGGCCCACGGCGCCCTTGAGCCGCTCAGCGCGACGGTGCTGTATACCGCCGACCGGCTGGACATCTGGACGGCGACGCAGGTGCCCGATGTGCTGCGCGACAGGGCGGCGGCGCTGGCCGGGCTTGATCCGGCGCGCGTGACGCTGCACCTGTTGCACGCGGGGGGCAGTTTCGGGCGGCGGCTGGACATCGACTATGTGCTGCCCGCCGTCGAAATCGCCATGACCCGGCCGGGAACCCCGGTGCAGACCACCCTCAGCCGCGAAGAGGACATGACCCACGATTTTCCGCGCCCGATGCAACTGGCCCGGTGCCGTGGTGCGGTGCAGGACGGCCGTGTCGCGGCGCTCAGCCTTGACACCATCGGCCCCTCGGTCAGTGAAAGCTGGTTCGGCCGCATCCTGTTCGCGCCGCCCGGGCCCGACACCCTGTTGGTGCTGGGCGCCTATGACCAGCCCTATGCGATACCCGATTATCGCGTCACCGGCTACAAGGCGCCTTCTTTGGTGCCGGTGGGGTCGTGGCGCTCGCCGGGGGCCTGTTCCAATGTGTTTTTCCATGACACCTTTCTCGATGAACTGATCCACGCTGCGGGGGCCGATCCGCTGGCCGAACGGCTGCGGCTGATCGACCACGCGCCATCGCGCGGGGTGTTGGAGGCGGTGGGCGAGATGTGCAATTGGTCCGGCCCGGCCTTGGGCGACGGGCGGGGGCGCGGCATCGCCTATGGCTTTGCCCACGGCGTGCCGGTGGCCACGGTTGTGGATGTGACGGCGACAGATTTGGGCATCACCATCGACGCGGTGTGGATCGCCGTCGATTGCGGCACCGTCTATGACCCGGTGAACGCCGAGGCACAGGTCACCGGCAGCACGATCTGGGGCCTCGCCCACGCGATGAACTGTGAATTGACCTATGAGGATCACGCGCCGGTGCAGACGAATTTCGACCGGTTCGAAGGGATGCGCCTGCACCAGACGCCGGGCCTGTCGGTGCGGCTTCTGGAACAGGGGCCGCATGTGCGCGGTCTGGGCGAGCCGGCAACGGCCACCGCCGCGCCCGCGCTGGGCAATGCCATCTTTGCCGCCACCGGCCAACGCCTGCGCGAGATGCCGTTCAGCAGCTCGGTCACCTTCGCCTGAGGCCGAGTCAGGCGACCCGGTCGCCGCCAATGCCGGAGATCGCCTGGATCAGATTGTCTTCGGTCACCTCGTTAGCAGCAAAGGTACGCATGACGCGGCCACTGTACATGGCGACGATCCGGTCGCTGACATGCAGCACCTCGGGCATTTCCGAACTGATGACAATCACCGCATAGCCCTGCGCCGCCAGATCGCGGATCAGGTTGTGGATTTCCGATTTAGACCCAACATCGATGCCGCGTGTCGGTTCATCGACGATCAGGATGTCAGGCCGCATCGACAGCCATTTGCCGATCACGATCTTCTGTTGATTGCCGCCCGACAGATTGCCCACCTGCTGTTTCCAGCCCGGCGTACGGATGTCCAACTTGTCACGGTACTGATCGAAAATCGCGATTTCCGAACCTTCGGCCACGAACGGCCCGGCAGTCAGGTCACTGATCTGCGGCAGGGTCATGTTGTCACGGCAATTCATCCCCAGGATCAGGCCCTGCCCCTTGCGGTCTTCGGGGACAAGGGAAATGCCCATGGCGATGGCATCGGCGGGTGACGCGATGCTGACCGGCTGACCGTTCAACAGGATTTCGCCCGCCGAAGGGCTGCGCAGGCCGAACAGCGTTTCGGCGATTTCCGTCCGCCCTGCCCCGACCAGACCATAAAAACCCAACACCTCGCCCCGGCGCACTTCAAAATGGACATCCTGAAACAGCTTGCCACAGCAAAGGCCGCGCACTTCGATCGCCACATCGCCCAGTTCGTGCTGCGCCGCGCTGCGCGACAGATCAAGGGCGCGCCCGATCATCAGATGCGTTACCGCATCCTGATCGGTATCGCAGGTGGTCAGGGTGCCACGATAGCTGCCGTCGCGCAGCACACTGATGCGGTCGGTGATCTTGAAGATCTCTTCCATCCGGTGCGAAATATAGATGATGCCGACACCCGCCGCCTTCAGATCGTCGATCACATCAAACAACACCACCTTTTCGGCATCGGTCAGCGATGCGGTGGGTTCGTCAAAGATCACCGCCTTGGCGTCATGGGTCAGGGCGCGGGCGATTTCCACCATCTGCTGGTTGGCGATCGACAGATCACCCACAAGGGTCTTGGCATTGAACCCCACGTTCAGGCGTTTCAGGATGTCGTTCGTGCGCTCATACAACAGCGCCCAATCCACCCGCCCGAACGATTTGCAGGGCAGTTCGCCGAGATAGATGTTTTCCGCCACACTCAGCTCTTCCGCAAGGCTCAGCTCCTGGTGGATGAACACGATGCCCTTCGCCTTCGCCTCAAGCGGGGTGGCCATCTGAACCGGCACCTCGTTGACGATGATCCGGCCGGCGTCGGGTTGGTGGATGCCGCCCAGCACCTTCATCAGGGTGGATTTTCCGGCGCCGTTCTCGCCCATCAGGGCATGCACCTCGCCGGGCATCACATCGAACGACACCCCGTCCAGTGCACGCACGCCGGGAAAGGTTTTGACGATGCCCTCAAGACGCAGGGCCGGTTGCATGGCGGTCATATCCTCAGCTCCTCTTTGCCTTTGCGGTTCAATTGCCGGTCCAGGAACAGCACCGCGATCAGGATCAGCCCGATCACCAGACTGACGGTCTGGGTGTCGGCGCCGATATGGCCCAATCCCTTGCGCAGCAGTTGAATGGCAATCACCCCGCCGAAGGTGCCGATGATCGACCCCGCCCCGCCGGTCAGCTTTGTGCCGCCCAGCACAACGGCGGTGATCACCCACAATTCGTAAAGCTGCCCGTCATTCGGGTTGACCGAACCGGATTCCGAATAGAACACCACCGCCGACAACGCCGCCAGAACGCCAATCATGATGAAGTTGATCAACATGTGCGGCCCGACCCGGATCCCGGCATTCACTGCCGCCGCGCGGTTGTCACCGATGGCATAGGCGTTGCGCCCATGCACCGTCTTGTGCATCACGAACCACATGATGGCCGTCACCGCCAACAGGAACCAGGTGGCGGTGTGCAGGCCGAAAACCTGCGCCTCGGCGAAATCCACCAGCGTCCAGTTCAGGTGCGACGTCGGATTTTCGCCGTTGTACATGAACACCAGACCGCGAAAGCCCAGCATCGAGCCAAGCGTGACGATGAACGCATCCACCCCGGTTTTCCACACGATCAGTCCGTTGATCGCGCCCAGCCCGGCCCCGGTCAACAGCGCCAGCAGCCAGGCCAGCGGGATCGCCCAGTCGCCCAGCCCGGCCATGATCGGCCAGTTGAGACTGTCCAGCAGCACGATGGCGCACAGGGCATAGATTGCGCCAACGCTCAGGTCGATATTGCCGTTGATCATGATCACGGTCATGCCGATGGCGATGATCCCGATGGGTGCTGATTGTTTCAGCAACAACAGCATGTTGTCTATATCCATGAAGGCTTTGTTCGACAGCGACATGAATTCGCCCGCGACAGAAAAGAAGATCAACTCGAACAGGATGAACCCCCAGATCGCGCCGCGCTTGAGAAGGGTCGTCAGGGTGACGTTTGTCATGGTGTGTTCCTCGGGCTATGCGATGGGGGACCAGAGCCGCCCACGCTTGACCGCAATGTCCAGCCAGACAGCAAGGATTATGATGACCCAGGTCACGACGTATTGGACATAGAACTGCAACCCCACGAGCAGCAGCCCGTTCTGGATGAAGCCCAGGATCAGAACGCCGATCACCGTCTTGAAGATCGTGCCTGACCCGCCCATCAACGATGCGCCGCCGAGGATCACGGCGGCCAGAACGCTCAGCTCCAGCCCCTGCCCCACGGTGTTCTGGCTGCCCATCGAGCGGCTGGCCTGCATCAACCCCGCCGTAGCCACGCAGAACGACGACAGCACATAACACAGGAACACGATGCGCGCACGGGGAATGCCCGAAAACGTCGCGGCCACGCCGTTGCCGCCCACGGCATACACCTTGCGCCCGAACGGCGTCTTGGCCAGCATAAAGGCCAGAACGACGGCAAGACCCCCAAACATCAGGATCGGCACCGGAACACCCAACACACTGCTTTGGCCGAACACGCCAAACCAGGTGCCCGCCTTGTCGGCAATGTCCATGTTCTTGCCTCCTGACCAGGTCAGAGTCAGTCCATAGATCGCCGACAACATGCCCAAGGTCACGATCAGCGAATTCAGCCTGAGGTAACCCACCAGAAACCCGATCAGCGCGCCAAGACACATCGTCAGGGCAAACATCGCCGGAATGGCCAGCGCAGGGCCGATCTTGTCATGCAGATCCAGCACGACGATGGTCGAGAACGACATCATCGAACCGACCGAAAGATCCAGATTGCCGCTGATGACGACAAAGGTCACGCCCAGGGCCATGACCCCCAGAATGGCCGAGGACCGGATCACGCCCATCACGTTGTCGGGCGCCAGAAACCGGCCGTTGGCCAGGGTGAAGGCCACCATGAACGCGACAAAGGCAAACAATATGCCTTGTCGGGCCAGCAGGCGGCCGATGTCCTGTCGTGTCAGCGCTGTCATCTCATCCTCCCGGTTCGCGCGGCATAACACCGGCCCGAACCCCCAGTTTCAGTTCACCCGATCCTCCCCGATCGGGCTTTGGCCGTCAGACCAGCGTCATGCCGCCGTCGATCATCACGATCTGTCCTGTCATGTAATCGCTGTCGCGCGAGGCGAGGAAAGTGGTCGTTCCGGTGATGTCCGATGGTTTGGCCACCCGCCCGCGCAGAATTTCCGACGAAAACTCCTCCATTGCCTGGCCGGGGCGATCGGCGGCGCCGATCTCCATCAGGTCACGATCCACCTGTTCCCACATCTCGGTCGATACCACACCGGGGGCAAAGCCGGTGACGGTGATATTGTGGCGGGCCAGATCCCGCGCGCCCGATTGGGTTAGGGATACGACCGCCCATTTCGACGCGCAATAGGGCGCCACATTGTCGAACCCCTGGCGGCTGGCAATCGACGCGGTGTTGATGATCTTGCCACCAACGCCTTGGGCGATCATCTGGCGGGCGGCCTCCTGCATTCCGATCAGACAACCCAAGCCGTTGATATTCATTATGAAATTCCAGTTCGCCTCGGTTACGTCCATGAAATTCATCGGCCGGTTTACCCCGGCGTTGTTGAACATCACGTCCAGCCGGCCAAACGCGTTTACCGCATGTTCGATCATGGCGCACACTGCGGCGCGGTCTGCTACATCGACGGCGGCATGTGTCACGCGTGCGCCACCGCCCTTGATCCGATCGGCGTTCCACGCGGCTACTTCGGCCACCTTTTCGCCGTTGATGTCGGCGAAACAGACATCCGCCCCCTCATCCAACAGCGCCTCGCCGATGGCACGCCCGATGCCTTGCGCCGCCCCCGTGACGATGCACGCGCGTCCAGAAACACGACCCATCGCATCCTCCAAATTCGTCGTCAAAAGTGGGAACCGGGCGCGGCAAATGCACCACGCCCGGAGCTGCGGATCAGAACACCGGTTTGGTGTAGTCGCCCATGTTGTCCTGGGTGATCTTAGGCGTGTCGAAATAGTTCAGGAATGGCACATCAACGCCGTTCAACACGTCGATCGCGGTTTTCAGCGCCGCCTCGGCGTCATCCACCGGCGATTGATAAATCGAGCCCCAGTAGTCGCCCGCCGCCATCGCCTCGTATCCGACGGCAAAGTTGGTGGCGCCGACAAAGATGATGCCATCGCGCCCGGCCGCCTTGGCCGCGTTCAACGCGCCAACACCCATGTTGTCATCGCCGGAATACACACCGTCGATCTTGTCATATTTGACCAGGAACGCTTCCATCACTTTTTGTGATTTTTCGCGGTTCCAGTCGCCCGGCTGGGTTTCGACAACGGTCACATTCGGGCACACCTCGGGCAGGCGGTCGTCAAACCCCTTCTGCCGCTCGATCGCGGTGGTATAGCCCGGCTGACCGGAGATCTGCACCACCTGCGCAGTGTCAGCGATGCCCATCTGGGTGAACTTTTCACACATGATTTCCGCCGACCGCGCACCCTGGGTGATGTTGTCCGGTCCCGAGAACGAGCGCACGAAGTCAAAACCGGCCTCGGCAATGTTCGAATTGGTGACGATCACCGGGATGCCTGCGCTGTGCGCCTTGCGCACGGCAGGGATCACCGCCTCGCCGTTGGTCGGCCAGATGATGATCGCATCGACCTCTTGCTGAATCAGGTCCTCAACCTGGGCGATCTGGCGGGCGACGTCGCCGCCGGCATCCAGAACGATGGCATCAATATCGGCATTTGCCTCGGCGGCGGCGATGAATGCCTTTTCATAGGTCGTCTGATAGCTGTCAACGCCCACGTTGTTCTGGGTGATGCCGATTTTCATTGCTTCGGCCGAAACGGCGCCGGCGGCGCTCATCGCGGCGACGGCGGCGGTTGTCGTCAGAAGTGTGCGAAATTTCATTTGGGTCTCCTCCCGTTGATCTTGGTTCGTCTGCTGGCCCGATCCCGCGGCGTCTGGGGAATCATTCTCCGGGTTTTCAAGCACTAGGGTTACCTTGCGCGATGTCGTGCCGCTGCCGGGCACCGAAGAAATCCGTATTGAAGAATACTATATCCATATCGGATATTTTCGAAATAGTGTTGCAACCGATAATTCATCAGAATGGAGATACTTGCAGTGGCTTATTTCAGAATATCGAAAATGGACATGGCGGCAGGGCAATCGCAAAAGGGAAACGGCAAAGTCATGAACGCCATGGGCGCACATACCACAGGCCAAGCCGTGCCCGTACAGGCCAAGACCGAACTGTTGACCATCGTCGCCTTCCTTGAAGAATTCGGTGACGAATTGGAAGGCACCGTCGATCTGTTCGCGCCGGGGCCGTTCTTTCGCATGGCGCTGCATGTCATGCGCGGCCACCTTGAGGCACGGATCGTGACGCCTACCTCGCTGATCGGGGCCAGTCGCGTGCCTTATGCCACGGCAACCCGGCGTTTGCGCGACATGATTGACGCCGGGTTGATCGAACAACGTCCGCGCACCCGGTCGGGCAAGACATTTTCAATGCACCCCAGTGAAACCCTGATCGACCACTGGGTGCAACTGTCAGGTCGGGTGCGGCGTCTGGCCGAACTGCGCTTTGCCGCCACCGACACCACCGCCGAGACCGACGATTATTACTTTGGCGGCTCATACTTGGCGGCGCAGTCGATCCCGCCTTTGCAGATGCTGCCCGAACCTTTGCGCGTCGCAGGGGGGCTGCGGGTGCTGGTCCATGGCGACCCGACATTCATGGTGATGGAAAACCTGAAACGCCAGTTTGAACAGGCGATCGGGTGCCAGATCCACCAGCGCGCCTTTTCCATCGACCGCCTGCGCGAAGAGGCGATCCGCAACGCCGAGCGCAAGTACAGCCGGTATGACATCGTGGCGGTCGATCTGCCCTGGGTCGGGCAATTCGCCGAAGACGGCATCCTGATGCCGCTGGACGAAGCGATGGACATCGCCCGCCTCGATCCGGCCGATTTTCACACCGCCGGGTGGAAGGCGGCCCATTGGCGGGGGCGACCCTTTGGTGTGCCGGCCCAGACCACGCCCGAGCTGTTGTTCTATCGCCGTGATCTGTTTGCCAAGGCCGGGCTGGAACCGCCCGCCACCACCGATGCCCTGCTGGCCGCAGCCAAGGCGCTGCACGATCCCCGGCGCGGGCGTTCCGGCGTAGCCTGGAACGCGGCGCGCGGCACCGCTCTGGGCCATACGGTCTTGATGACATTGGCGGATTTCGGTCAGCCGATCCTCGATCTGCCGCGCAATGCGGGCGGTTTCGACACCGATCGGTTGCACAAACGGGGCTATCGCCCGCAGATCGACACGCCCGCTGGCCTGCTTGCCGCCGAATTCCTGATGCAACTGCTGCGCTATTCGCCGCCCGACATCCTGTCGATGTCGTGGTATGAACGGGTGCGCCCCTATGCGGCGGGCAGCATCGCGATGGCCTATGGCTATACCCTGCTGGCGCCGTATTTTGAACTGGATCCGTCCTCGCCCGCCGCCGGACAAACCGGATACCTGCCCCATCCTGCCGGGCCGGGGGCCAGCCCGGTTGCCCCTGTGGGCGGCTATATGATGGGTATTCCGGCCAACCTGCCTGCCGAACGCCTGTCGGCCGCAATCGAGGCGCTGATCTGTTTCACTTCATCCCCGGCGCAAAAGTTGTTCGTGCAGAACGGCAGCCGCACCAATCCGCGCTATTCCGTCGGGGCCGACCCGGAGGTGCGCCGCGCCTCGCCGATCTTCGAGGCGGTGGATGAGATGTCGTGGCGCGACCAGTTGCAATTCTGGCCGCGTCCGCCGGTGCCCGAAATCGCCGAAATCATCCAGATCTGCGGCGAAGAATTTCACGACATGCTGCGCGGCATCCGTTCGCCGGCACAAACACTGGCCCGCGCACAAGAACGGGCCGACGCCGCAATCCAGCGGCGATGATTTACCTGACCCGAGGAGGAACCCGATGGACCCCAAGCGCCTGCAAGGCAAAAACATCCTGATCACCGGCGCCGCACGCGGCATGGGTGCCGCCAACGCCGAACATTTCGCATCTCTGGGCGCCAATGTCTGCCTGGGCGATCTGGACCTGGACGAGGCACGGAAAGTGGCCGACCGGATCAACGCGGCCGGCAACGGCAAGGCGATCGCCGTGAAGATGGACGTGACCAAACGCGAAGACAACGCCGCCGCCGTCGCCGCCACGGTGGACGCCTTTGGCATGATCAACGTCGGCCTGTTCAACGCGGGCCTCAACAAACCCCGGTTCTTCATGGATATAGACGAAGACAACTGGGACATGATCATGAACGTCAACACCAAGGCAATGTGGCTGGGAATGCAGGAAACCGCCCGCCAGATGATTGCCCAGGGCCCGCAGGACCACCCGTACAAGATCATCAACGTCGGCAGCATCGCGTCGCGCAAGCCGCTGATCGACGTAACAGTGTATTGCACATCGAAATACGGCTGTCTGGCGCTGACCCATTGTGGCGCCCTTGCCCTGGCCGAGCACAAGATCAACGTCAACGGCTATGCCCCCGGTGTCGTCGTCACCCCTCTGTGGGAACAGCTGGACAAGGATCTGGTGGAAATCGGGTTCAAGGAAAAGGCCGGCCAAGCCTATGATGACATCGTGCGCGACGCGCTTCAGATCAAGCGGGTGTCCTATCCCGATGACATCATCGGCACGGCGGCCTTTCTGGCCAGCGACGACAGCGATTACATGACCGGCCAGATGATTCACATCGATGGCGGCTGGTGCATCCAGTAACACCCACAGCACACTGAAAACCATAGATAATCGGATGACCGAGAGTCATCCCGAGGAGAACGCCATGTCCCGCGCCCTGACGCCAAACATCCTGACCCCCCAAGACCTGGAACCCCATTGGAAATGGGAAGGCCGAATTCCCGCCTGGGGCCACACCTCGGTGGATTTCGAACGCCGGATCGACCACGACAGGTTGCGCCGCTATCGTCTGGGGCGCACCGTTCAGGCCCTCAAGGCCAGCGATTGCGGCACCCTTCTTTTGTTCGATGTGAACAATATCCGCTATGTATCTTCCACCAAGATCGGTGAATGGGAACGCGACAAGATGTGCCGTTTCTGCCTGCTGACCGGCGACGACGCCCCCTATGTCTGGGATTTTGGGTCGGCCGCCGTGCACCACAAGAAATACTCTGACTGGCTGGTGGCCGACCATTGCCGCGCCGGGGTGGTGGGAATGCGCGGCACGATCCCTCCCAGCTTTGGCCTGATGCGGCGCTATGCCGAGGAGATCGCCGGTCTGATCCGCGACGCCGGCATGATCGACATGCCCGTGGGTGTGGATTACGCCGAAACCGCCATGTTCCACGCCCTGAAAGAGGCCGGTCTGAACGTGGTGGACGGCCAGCAGATCATGCTGAGCGCGCGCGAGATCAAGAACTGGGACGAGATCCAGTTGTTGACCCAGGCGGCCAGCATGGTGGATGGAGTCTATCACCACATCTACGAAGAGCTGAAGCCGGGCGTGCGCGAAAACGACATTGTCGCGCTGTCCAATAAGCTGTTGTATGAGTGGGGGTCGGATGATGTCGAGGCGATCAACGCCATTTCCGGCGAACGCTGCAACCCGCATCCGCACAACTTCACCGACCGGCAGTTCCGCCCCGGCGATCAGGCGTTCTTTGACATCCTGCAATCCTATCAGGGCTATCGCACCTGCTATTACCGGACGTTCAACATCGGCATGTCCACCCCATGCCAGCGCGACGCCTATGTGAAGGCGCGCGAATGGATCGATGCCTCGATTGCGGCGATCAGGCCGGGGGTCACCACCGATCAGGTGGCAAAGCTGTGGCCAAAGGCCGAGGATTTCGGTTTTCCCGATGAACTGTCGGCCTTTGGTCTGCAATTCGGCCACGGTCTGGGCCTGGCGCTGCACGAACGGCCGATCATCAGCCGCGCGGTCAGCCTGGAAAACCCGATGGAGATCAAGACCGGAATGGTGTTCGCCCTCGAGACCTATTGCCCGGCGACCGATGGCTATTCCGCAGCGCGGATCGAGGAAGAGGTGGTTGTCACCGACACGGGCTGCGAGGTGATTTCGCTGTTCCCGGCGCAGGAACTGCCGATCGCCAACCGCTATTGAACGCAGCTGCGCTGCGTGCCTGCGGCGCTAGTATTTTTGGCAAGAAGAAGCGGGGCGCGCGCCACAGGTGCCCGCCCGGCCCCTTGCGGGAGGACAAATATGGAAAACGGCCCAAACACCAACACCGATGAGTATCTGCGGATCTATGCCCAGATGGCGCGCATCCGCACCTTCGAGGACAACGCCAACCAATTGTACCTGTCGGCCAAGATGCCCGGCCTGACCCACATGTATTCGGGACAAGAGGCCGTGGCGGTGGGTATCTGCGAGGCGCTGCGGACCACCGACAAGGTGACCAGCACCCATCGCGGCCATGGCCATTGCGTGGCCAAGGGCGCGAATTTCAAGGAAATGTTCTGTGAACTGCTTGGCAAGGAAGAGGGGTACTGCCGTGGCAAGGGTGGCAGTATGCACATTGCCGACCAATCGAACGGCAACCTTGGCGCCAATGCCATTGTCGGCGGTTCGATGGGTATTGCCACCGGCGCGGCGTTCAGCGCGAAACTGCTGGGCACGGATGATGTCACGGTCTGTTTCTTTGGTGACGGGGCCACTGCACAGGGGCTGTTGTACGAGGTGATGAACATGGCCGCGCTGTGGAAACTGCCGGTGATTTATGCCTGTGAGAACAATGGGTATTCCGAATACACCAAAACCGCCGAAATTGCCGCAGGGTCAATCACCGCGCGGGCCGAGGCCTTTGGGATCGAGGCGCATACCGTGGATGGACAGGACGTTCTGGCGGTCAACGCGCTGAGTGAACGGCTGGTCGCGCGGGCGCGCCGGGGCGAGGGGCCGTTTTTTATCGAATTGATGACCTATCGCTATCACGGGCACCATGTGGGCGACATCAACCGTGAATATTACCGCACCAAGGACGAAGAAAAACACTGGCGCGATGACCGTGACCCGATCACCCTGTTCGCCCGCCATCTGATGTCGGAAGGCATCGCCACCGCCGAGGATCTCGACGCGATCCGCGCCGGGATCAAGGACGAGGCCAGCGCCGCCGTCGCCTATGCGCTGGCCGCGAAATACCCCGATGTGTCCGAAGTGGACATGCATGTTTACGCTGCCTGAGGAGAACACCGATGCGTGAAATCACCCTGTCCCAGGCCGTCAACGAAGCCTTGGCCGAAGAAATGCGCCGCGATCCCACTGTTTTCATCATCGGTGAGGACGTGGCCGAGGCCGGCACGCCGTTCAAGGTGCTGTCGGGCCTTGTTGAGGAATTCGGCACCCACCGCGTGGTGGATACCCCGATTGCCGAGCCGGGCTTTACCGGCATCGCTGTGGGCGCCGCGATGACCGGCACACGTCCGGTTGTCGATCTGATGTTCGGCGACTTTCTGTTCCTGATCATGGATCAACTGTGCAATCAGGCCGCCAAGACGCATTACATGTCGGGCGGCAAGTTGAACGTGCCGCTTGTGCTGCGCACCAACCTGGGTGCCACCCGGCGCTCTGCCGCGCAACACAGCCAATCCCTGCATGCGCTTGTCGCACATATTCCGGGGCTGAAGGTGGCCTTGCCGTCCTCGGCATACGAGGCGAAGGGGCTGATGAAGACGGCGATCCGCGACAACAACCCGGTGGTCATCTTTGAGGACAAGCTGATGTACCAGGAAAAGGCGCCGGTGCCCGAGGGCGAGTTTCTGATCCCATTCGGCGTGGCAAACGTACTGCGCGAAGGTCACGACATCACGCTGATCGGCACCTCGTCCATGGTGCAGGTCTGTGCCAAGGCGGCCGATATACTGGCAAAGGACGGCATCAGCGCCGAGGTGATTGACCCGCGCACCATCGTGCCGCTGGACGAGGCCGCGCTGGTGAAATCGGCCAAGAAAACCAGCCGTGTGATCGTCGTTGATGAAGGCCACCAAAGCTTTGGGGTGACCAGTGAAATCGCCAGCCGGATCAACGAAAAGGCGTTCTATCACCTTGATGCGCCGGCCCTGCGGATGGGGGCGATGGATGTGCCGGTGCCGTTCTCGCCCGCGCTTGAGGACATCACCGTGCCAACGCCCGAAGGCGTCGCCGAGGCGGCGCGCAAACTGGTGCGCGGGGAGATGATCCATGCCGCTTGATGTCATCATGCCCGCCCTCGGAATGGCACAGGACACCGGCCTGATCGTCGCCTGGCACAAACACCCCGGCGAAGCGGTGGCGGTGGGGGATGTGCTGTTCGAGGTGGAAACCGACAAGGCCACGATGGAGGTCGAGGCTCAGGGCGATGGTTTTTTGACCGGTGTGGCGGCCGAAGCAGGGCAAGAGGTGCCTGTCGGTCAGGTGATTGCGCAGATCAGCGACAGCGCCGAGGCGCCCGCGCCTGCGCCTGCCCCCGACGCCAAACCCGACGCCAAACCCGACGCCAAACCCGACGCCATCCCGGAGGGCGACACAATTATCATGCCCACCCTTGGCATGGCGCAGGACAGCGGCCTTTTGGTGCGTTGGCTCAAGGCGCCGGGCGATGCGGTGCAGGCGGATGATCCTTTGTTCGAGGTCGAAACCGACAAGAGCACCGTCGAGGTCGCGGCGGGCCAAGACGGTTTTCTCGCCGCAACCCTTGCCGATGAGGGCGAGGATGTGCCGGTAGGCCAGATCATTGCGATCATCAGTGCCGAAAAACCGGCCAACCCGGTCACGCGATCGGCGGCGCAGGGCAGCGTTGCGCCAAAAGTGGTTGAGAAGCCATCACAGGCACCGCCCCGCGCCTCTGTCGCCAAACCGGAACACCCGGCCCCCATTGCACCGGGCGGGCGCATCCTTGCCTCGCCCAAGGCCCGGCGTCTGGCGCTGGAACAGGGGCTGGATCTGGCGCGTCTTGTCGCGGCGGGCCATGCCCAGCCGTTTCACGCCTCGGACATCGACACGCTGCGCGCGATGCCTGTTGCATCCGCGCAGACCACGGCTGCGGCGCCTGCCCGCCGTCTGACCGCCGAGATCGCGCAGGATGGCTTTGCCGCCTTCGCCGACTGGGCCGCACAAGAGGCCGGGATCAGCGACAGCGACGCGTTGCTGGCCGGGCTTGCAGCGGCCAGCCTTGGGCAGGGCGACGCGACGATCAACGTGCAGGCGTTCGAGCGGGATCGCCTGTTCGTTGGCGATGGCACGCAGGCCACGGCGCAACAGGTGCCCGAGGGCCAGCCCGATCTGGTGCTGCGCGATCTGCGGTTCACCGCAATCACCGCCCTGTGCCTTGGCCCGGAAGACCAACCGGTCCTGACCCTGACGCGCAGCGGCACGGGCTATGCCGTCACATTTGAATGTGCGGCCGATCAGATGAGCGCGCCGCGCGCGATCGCCGTTTTGTCGGCATTCGCAGGCCGGATGCAGCAACCGCTGCGCCACCTGCTGTAACTTACGGAGTTTCCGATGGAATATACTGATCTCTATATCAATGGCCGCTGGACGGCGGGGGCATCGAACGAGCGCTTCGATGTCGTCAACCCTGCCACCGAGGCAGTCATCGCGTCGGTGGCCTCGGCCGAAATCGGTGATGCCGATGCCGCGCTGGACGCCGCCGAAGCCGCGATGGCCGACTGGGCCGCGCGCACGCCGCGTGCCCGGTCCGAAGTGCTGCGCAAGGCGTGGGAGCTGATGACGGCGCGGCTGGATCAATTTGCCAACCTCATCACGCTGGAAAACGGCAAGGCCCGCGCCGATGCCCTGGGCGAGGCGACCTATGCCGCCGAATTCTTTCGCTGGTTCGCGGAAGAGGCGGTGCGCGCCGACGGATTGATCGGCCGCGCCCCCGCCTCGGGTGCGCGGATCATCGTGCAGCACAAACCGGCAGGTCTGGCCGTGTTGGTCACGCCATGGAATTACCCCGCCGCCATGGGCACGCGCAAGATCGCCCCGGCTCTGGCCGCCGGGTGTGGCGTGATCATCAAGCCCGCGTCGGAAACGCCGCTGACCATGCTGGCGCTGATGCCGCTGCTGGCAGAGGCGGGCGTGCCTGCGGGGCTGGTCAACGTGCTGCCGTCGAAACGCACCGGTGCGCTGGTCGATCACTTGCTGCACGATCCGCGGGTGCGGGTGGTGTCGTTCACCGGGTCCACCGGGGTGGGGCGCAAGCTGTTGCATGCCGCCGCCGATCAGGTGTTGAAACCGGCGATGGAACTGGGCGGCAACGCACCGCTGATCGTGTTCGACGATGCCGACATCGGCGTCGCTGTCGAAGGCGCGATGCTGGCCAAGATGCGCAATCTGGGCGAGGCCTGTACCGCCGCAAACCGGTTTTATGTCCACGAAGCTGTGGCAGAACAGTTCACCCGCCGCTTTGCCGATGCCATGGGCGCGCTGAACATGGGCGATGGCACCGACCCGGCGGTGGATGTCGGCCCTCTGGTCAACGCCGACACGCGCGACAAGGTGGCGGCCTTTGTCGCCGATGCCGTGGCCAAGGGTGCCAAGGTGGAATTGGGCGGGCAGGCCCCGGCGGGCAAGGGGTTTTTCTATCCGCCCACGGTGTTGTCAAATGTGCCGCAAACCGCCGATTGTGTGCGCGATGAAATCTTCGGCCCGGTCGCCGCGATTCAGACCTTCACCGATCAGGATGACGTGATCCGCCGTGCCAACGATACGGAATACGGCCTTGTCGCCTATGTGTTTACCGAAAACATGAAGCGCGGTCTGCATGTTTGCGAACGGCTTGACTATGGCATGGTCGGGCTGAACCGCGGCCTTGTGTCCGACCCGGCGGCGCCCTTTGGCGGGGTGAAACAATCGGGCCTCGGGCGTGAGGGCGGCCATGAAGGGATGCTGGAATTCATGGAAACCCAATACATTTCGGCCAGCTGGTGAGTGGCATGGCAGAATTCAGCGCAGCGCCCTCGGTTCGGGTGGCGGCCCTCGAAAAGGGCATTGATCTGGCCAGGCTGGCCCGTGACACCGGGCGCACCACCCTGACCCACGATGACCTGAGCGCGCCCAAAGCCGCCCCCAAGACCACCGGCGACACCGGATATTGGGAGGTGGATCACGGCCTGTATGGCCCGGTCACCACCGAACCGCTCAGCCGGTTTGCCCGTGTTGCCGCGGCCAATATGGCGGCGGCGCAGGCGCTCATTCCGGCGGTCACCCACCACGACCGGGCCGATGGCAGCGCCATCGACAGGTTGCGCGCCGAATTGCGCGATGAAGCTCAGGCGCGGGGGGTCAAGCTGACCGCGCTGGCCCTCATGGTGAAAGGGCTGGCGCGGGCGCTGCGCGAATTTCCCCGCTTTAATGCCTCGCTCTCGGCGGATGGCACGGCGCTGATCCTGAAACATTATGTGCATATAGGCATTGCGGTGGACACGGCCCACGGGCTGATGGTGCCGGTGCTGCGCGATGTTGATCGTAAAGGCATCTGGACCATCGCCGCCGAGATTTCCGACCTCGCCCGCCGCGCCCAGGCGCGCAAGGTGAAACCCGATGAAATGGGCGGCGCGTCGATGACCATCACCAATCTGGGCGGCATCGGCGGGCGCGCCTTCACCCCCATCGTCAACCCGCCCGAGGTGGCGATTCTGGGCATCACCCGCACCGAAATCGCGCCCGTCTGGGATGGTCGGGCGTTTCAGCCGACACCGATGATCCCGCTGGATCTGTCCTATGACCACCGGGTGATCAACGGTGCCGACGCGGCGCGGTTCGTGACACGGCTGTGCGCCCTGCTGGGCGATCCGCGCCGCATGGTGATTTGACGCCACAACGCGTTTGGTCTTGACCGCTGGGGGCAGCGCCCGGAAACCTGTGCGGTGAACAGGCCCCGTGCCGACCCGTCCATGTGGCGGGCACGGGGCCAATCCCACCGAAAGACCCGGCCATGACATCGAACCCGATCCACGACACCTTCCTGACCCACCAGAGCGACGCTGCGGTTTTTCTGGAAACCGACGATGGCACGATGTTGACCTATGGGCAGCTGCGCCAACAGGTTGCGGGCGCTGCCGGGGCGCTGGCGGCGGCCCGGGTTACACCGGGCGACCGGGTGCTGTGCCAGATCGCCAAATCGCCCGAGGCGCTGATCCTGTATCTGGCCACGGTCACGGCGGGGGCGGTTTTCGTGCCGGTCAACACCGCCTATACCCCGGCGGAACTGGATTATTTCCTGCAAGACGCCGAGCCGGCGCTTGTGGTCCTC